>NZ_JBFRVM010000064.1:0-2926 GCF_041475145.1 Vibrio sp. 10N.222.49.A3 | reverse complement strand
TCTGCCCGTGCGACGTGAAGTCGTATGAAGCGTTGTTCACCACGAAAGCGTGAACCATCTGTATCACCAGATGACCCTATGGCTCTGAATAAAGTAGCGAGCCAGACAATGTAACGAAGTCAAGTAACTACTTGGCGGGAAGTAAATCGTGAGAAGAACTTCCTCCTGACAACCACAAATCGGGTGAGTGCTAGGGAGTCAGTATGATGAACATATGTGAATCCATTTAGTGCGACATGAAGTCGTATGAATCGTTGTTCGCCACGAAAAGAGCGAACCATTTGTATCACCAAATGACCCTACGGCTCTGAATAAAGAAGCGAGCCTGACAATGTAACAAAGTCTATCTGATGGACGGGAACTGAATCGCGAGAGGAAGATCCTCCTGATAACCACATAAATCGGGTAAGTGCTAGGGAGTCAGTATGATGAACAGAAGTGAATCCACGTCAGATGCGTAATTTCACAAGCAGCGGAAGTGGTTTAGACGCTGTAGCTAAATAAGCAACGAGAGTAGGAAAGAAGTTTGTGTGTATTCTTTCGTGATCGAAATGCTCTCCGCCTTATAGTGGGCATCTACCCTGACATTACGAGACATACGGAACATGGTAAGCCTGTATCACTCCCTCTGGGAAAGCCTATGTGGCCGATAGTGATGCAGGTAAAGGAGGTTGGAGAAAGCGAAAGCTGGATTGTAATGATGCAGATACAGGCACATGCCTGATCACGAAAGTGAGCCCACTTCCAACTGGTCTCCCGTTGCGAGAGAGTTTGAAGAACTTTATTAAGGAAGAAAAGCAAATGATGATTTCGAACGAGATTAGTGCATCTTCTGACAGTGCACAATGGCAATCCATTAACTGGAAGGCTGTGGAGGCGCATGTCTTAAAGCTCCAAATGCGTATCGCAAAGGCAACTAGAGAAGGTAATCACGGTAAAGCAAAAGCCTTACAGTGGATACTAACCCATTCTCGTTCAGCAAAACTTCTTGCTGTTAAGCGAGTATCTCAAAACAAAGGTAGTAAAACGCCTGGAATAGATGGCGTGCTCTGGAATACAGATGCACGTCGCATGAATGCAGTGAATCAATTGAGTCGAAAAGCTTATCAAGCTAAACCACTCAAGCGTATCTACATCCCTAAAAAGAACGGTAAGCTTCGACCACTTGGTATTCCTTGTATGGCAGATAGAGCGCAACAAGCACTCCACCTCCTTGCTTTGGAGCCTATCTCGGAAACAATTTCAGACCCAAATAGTTACGGCTTCAGACCAAACCGAAGCACTACTGATGCAATAGCGCAGTCTTTCTTATGCTTGGCTCAAAAGAAGGCAGCTAAATGGGTTCTTGAAGGAGATATTAAATCCTGTTTTGATAAAATCGGGCACCAATGGCTTCTTGATAACATCGCTGTAGACAAGCGTATGTTGGAACAATGGTTGAAGTCTGGTTTTGTAGATAAAGGGTTGTTTTATCGTACGGAAGAAGGCACGCCACAAGGTGGCATAATTTCTCCAACATTAATGCTAATCACTCTCGCAGGGCTTGAACAACAAATAAAGTCCTTGGCTCTTAAGAAGAAAGCAAGAGCCAACTTTATTGGATACGCTGATGATTTTGTTGTCACTTGTACATCAAAGGATGTATTAGAGAACGACATAAAGCCATTGATTACTGAATTTCTACTAGAAAGAGGTCTAACACTTTCCGATGAAAAAACACGCACAACTCATATTGATGATGGATTCGATTTTCTAGGGTTTAACCACAGAAAATACAAAGGAAAGCTACTCATAAAACCGAGTAAAACCAATGTACTGTCATTCTTAAGTAACTTGCGTAGACTCATCAAAACTCACGCAACGATCCCCGTAAATAACCTTATCAAAATGATAAACCCCAAAATACGGGGATGGGCGAATTACTATCGCCACTGTGTTGCTAAACGAGTTTTCGGATACGTTGGACACCAACTATTCCAAGCATTATGGCTCTGGGCTATTAGGCGTCACCCAACTAAATCAAAAAGTTGGGTCACCCATAAGTACTTCATCAACCGAAAAGGCCAATGGCAATTTCACGGTTGGCAGAAGATAATGAATATGGATTGTCAGTTCAATCTATTTCAAATAGCCAAAGTATCAATAGAAAGACATGTGAAAATCCGAAGTGCCGCAACGCCATTTGACCCTCAGCACCAAGAATACTTGGCGAAGAGAAAATTCAAAAGGAAAGCTCGCAACTCTTGGAACGATCCTGTTTTAACTGCTTTATAAGTTGCTGGGTATCAAACGATGCCTTTGCGGAGGCTTGAGCCGTATGCAGTGAAAGTTGCACGTACGGTTCTTAGGGAGACGGCACTTGGTAACAAGTGTCGTCCACCCGACAGGTGCGTCACATGAGAAGCAGCGGAAGTGGTTAATACGCTGTGGCCAAAAGGCAACGAGAGCGGGAAAGAAGTTGGGCAGTACTCTTTCGTGGTCATTAAGCTCTCCGCACCAGAGTGGGCATCTAACCTGACATTACGCGACATACGGAACACCGTAAGCCTGTATCATTCCTTCATGGGAAAGCTTTCTGCGAAGAAAGCCGATAGTGGTGCAGGTAGAGGATGCTGGAGAAAGCTAATGCTGTATTGTAATGATGCAGATACAGACTTATGTCTGGCACGAAAGTGAGCCTACTTCCAGCGGGTCTCCCGTTGCAAGATGATTTGAGGAACTTTATTAAAGGAGAAACGCAAATGATGACTTTATATAAAGTTAGTGCCTCTCCTAATGAACATCAACGCTACTCTTTAACCAGAATAGCTTTGGTCGTAAGTATTGAAGCTTCAAATGTGCATTGCAAAATCTGCCTTATTGGCAAGTGGGTGTACATAGTACGCCTTCGCGGAGGCTTGAGCCCAGTGCAGTGAAAGTTGCACGC
>NZ_JBFRVM010000063.1:0-2887 GCF_041475145.1 Vibrio sp. 10N.222.49.A3 | reverse complement strand
ACGGCTTACCAAGGGCAATCGGCCAACTACTACACCGGTGGCAGTTTGTTTGTGCGTAATCAAATTGTCGATGCACAGTTGGTCAGCGTCACTGTCCCCTCCATCAGTACCGGGTGCACTGGCATTGATATGTTTATGGGGGGATTTTCACACATCAGCTCAGACCAACTGGTGAAACTGGGCAAAGCCATTATTCATAATGCCCCTCCTTTTATTGTCAACTTAGCCCTGCAAACCTGGGCACCGCAGCTCAAGCAAAACCTGGATAATCTCCAAGCCAGGCTCGACAAATATCTCAATCAATCGGTGAACTCTTGTGAAGCCGCGCAAGCGTCCATCGGTGGACTGGCCGCCTTTGCCGCTCCTGCTACCAAAAAGCATGTCTGCGCGACGCTTGGTACACAAAACAACGCCTTCTCAGATTGGGTTCAAGGGCAGCAGGAATGTGGCGCAGGAGGCAAAGCAGCGGGTCAGCTAAAGGACGCCAAAAAGGATCCAGCCCTGAAAGACATGACCCAAACCAATCACAACGTGGTCTGGTCTGCGATCATGAATAACGCTTTTTTGTCCTCCGACAAAAATCTAGCGCAATTCATGATGAGTTTGTCAGGCTCTTACGTGTACGACAAAGACGGCAATCCGCGTTATTACCCTAGCCTTTTGACCGACAACAACAACCTCGTCAACGTGCTGCTCGAAGGGGGCAAGGCTGACGTTTATCAGTGTCGCAAAACAGACCCAGATGCGTGCATTACCATTACCAAGCGCAATAACTTATCCATAAGTCAAACTAACGGCATACAAAACCAGATACGCAAACAACTGGAATCGATACTGCAAAAGATAGCCACCGACCAAAGACTCACGCGTCAACAAGAGGGTTTTCTGGAGCTGATTCAAACGCCGGTACTCAAGTTCTTTATTGACGACTTATCCGCCAATCAAACCCCCGATACCAGCAACTACTCGCGAATGATAGCGGTGGAGCTGCTTAATCAGTACCTCGTGAGCATGTTAAATGTTGCCCGCCAATCCTTGGCCAACACCAACAACAGCCAGGATGACATCGCCCTCATCACTCGTGATATCGATAACGCCAAACGCTTTACCGCGGGGCTGGCTGAGAACGCCATTGAGGCGCTCAACAACCGCAATCAACTGATTGACTCGCAAAGAAAGACCACGCAGCAAAGCACAAAAGAAATCAGCACGACCACCAAACCTACCCCGGCTTATGGGAACTGACCTATGATACTCGAATATTACACTTACACTTCCGGCGAAGTGGTCAACAAAGCCTTTAATGCGCTGGCCACTTTTTTTAGAACCAATACCTTTGGGGATTACTTACAGATGTGCATGATGCTGGGGCTTATCACCAGTTTGTTTATCTTCATGCTGTCACGTAACCCCAAAGACCTCATCAAATGGATGGTGGTGTTCTTTGCCGTACCCCTGTTTCTTATCAACATGAAAGCCGACATGCTCATCATTGATAAGACGCAACCGGGTAAGGCTTACAAGGTGGATAATGTCCCTTACCTCGTGGCCGTGCCTACTTACTTTTTCTCTTCTATCATGGTGGGGATGGCCGAAGGTGTGGAAGGCATTTTCACCACCTCCGACGATGAGCGTTATGGTCGTACTGGGATGTTGTTTGGCTCTGAGCTGTATCAGCTCTCAAGACAATCCAGGATTAATGAGCTGGCGCTGCAAAAACTCTGGCGAGACTACTTTCATAACTGCATGATTGGGGATGTGAGAATCAATGGGAAATACACCTGGGATGAACTCTTTACCGCCCCTGATATTTTTGCCTTTTTAGACGGCGTTAGGCAAAGCCCGTTGCGCGCCCTTTATCTTGATGAAGGCGGCGGCCGAAGCACCTACAAGCGATGTGAAGAAGCTTACCCTATCATCAAGCAGCGCTTTGATGATGCCGCCAATAAAAACATGAGCTTGTTAGCGCATCAATTGCTTGGCAAAGACGCGGACCGTTATAAGCCGCAAGTGGTGCAGTCACTCACCCGCAGCTACGACAAATTTTTTAGAATGAGTACCAGCGCGTCCAGCACCATCAAACAAAACATGCTGATGAACGAGCTACGCTACAACCTTGATAGCCTTGACCCAACGCAAGCTGCGCTCAATTACGCTTATACCACCAATAAACTGCAAACCACCTCAATGTGGGCGTCATTAGGTTTGATGGCAAGAGAATACTTGCCGATGCTCCATACGATGATGTTTATGTTGTTCGCGTGCCTAGGCTTCTTTGTTGCAGGTGCCGCGGTCATTCCTGGCTTGACCATGATGGTGTTAAAAAACTATTTTGGGACGTTTGCCTTTTTGGCCACGTGGCCAGCCTTGTTTGCCATCATCAACGGCTTTCAGCTTTGGGGACTGGAATCTCTGTCTACGGATGTCTCGGGGAAGTTCGGGGGGCTAGTGCTTTCCAACGCGAATGCCGCGGATGAGCTTCACAGCCGCTTCGCCTGGATCACGGGTATATTGATGATAGGCGTCCCTATGATAGCCAAAGGCATTTTAAAAGGCGGTCAAGAAGTCATGTCGAGCATGAACTACCAGCTCTCGAGCATGATTAACTCGACCAATGCCAGAGCGAGCGCTGCAGCGTCCACGGGTAATCTGGATTTTGGCAGTATGCAGATTGACAACCACAGCATGAACAACACCCATGCCAATAAGTTTGATACCAATACCCTCGCCAACCAAGGTCACAGCTACACCCAAAACCCAGACGGCTCGGTGACCACACAACACGGAGATGGGCGCACCACCTACGACAGCTCACAAACCACCAGTCGCGGCAACATCAGCGCCAACACGCAAAGTATGCTGCAAGAGAGTGTGGCGAATGCCCGCA
>NZ_JBFRVM010000062.1:0-52650 GCF_041475145.1 Vibrio sp. 10N.222.49.A3 | reverse complement strand
AAGTGAACGGCATTATTCCTTCGGGAGGCCTTTTTTGATCTTGGTGTTCAAGACAGTAAGTATCCGAGGGATATGTGTCTGGTGATAGAGGGTTACTGGTGATGAAGCGTTGCGATATTTATTGGTTGATATCGCACAGACTGACATGTGTATGGCAATAAGTAGGGAGTGCTTTGTGTCTTTTGTTGATGGCTCTTGTGCTGAATACACTTTGTTCTACGCAACAAAAAGGCTTCCACATGGGAAGCCTTAGTCTATTCTGTGATTCGAAATTCGAATCTTATAGCTTGTCAGTTAGCTCGATTGCTTGACCGATGTAGTTCGCTGGTGTCATCTCTTTCAGACGAACTTTCTCGTCTGCAGGGATTTCAAGGCCGTCGATGAATGCACGCATGCCTTCGCCATCTACACGTTTACCACGAGTTAGCTCTTTTAGCTTCTCGTATGGCTTCTCGATGCCGTAACGGCGCATTACTGTTTGTACTGGTTCTGCTAGTACTTCCCAGTTCTTGTCTAGTTCAGCAAGTAGCGCTTCACGGTTAACTTCTAGCTTGCTAATACCTTTCAGAGTTGAAGTGTATGCAATGATAGCGTAGCCAACACCAACACCTAGGTTACGAAGAACCGTAGAGTCAGTAAGGTCACGCTGCCAGCGAGAAACTGGAAGCTTTTGTGCAAGGTGGCTGAATACTGCGTTTGCTAGACCAAGGTTGCCTTCAGAGTTTTCGAAGTCAATTGGGTTAACTTTATGCGGCATTGTAGAAGAACCGATTTCGCCAGCAATAGTCTTCTGCTTGAAATGACCAAGAGCGATGTAGCCCCAAACGTCACGGTCGAAGTCTAGAAGGATAGTGTTGAAACGTGCAACTGCATCAAAAAGCTCAGCGATGTAATCGTGAGGTTCGATTTGAGTTGTGTACGGGTTCCAAGTTACGCCAAGAGATTCAGTGATGAACTCTTCGCTGAACTGGTGCCATTCAACTTCTGGGTATGCAGAAAGGTGTGCGTTGTAGTTACCTACAGCACCGTTGATTTTCGCTAGGATCTCAACGTTTTCGATTTGCTTGTATTGACGTTCCATACGGTACGCAACGTTAGCCATCTCTTTACCCATAGTAGAAGGAGAAGCAGGCTGACCGTGCGTACGAGACAGTAATGGAATGTCACGGTACTCGTTCGCAAGCGCTTTGATAGCATCAATTACGTTACGGATTTCTGGAAGAATCACTGTGTCACGAGCTTCTTTAAGCATAAGCGCGTGAGATGTGTTGTTGATGTCTTCAGAAGTACATGCAAAGTGAATAAATTCGTTTACAGCGTGAAGTTCAGGAACGCCAGCAACTTTCTCTTTCAAGAAGTACTCAACCGCTTTAACGTCGTGGTTAGTCGTGCGCTCGATCTCTTTGATACGTAGAGCATCTTCTTCACTGAAGTTAGCAGCTAGTTCATCAAGAAACTGGTTAGCTTCTGCACTGAACGCTGGTACTTCTTTGATTGCATCTGTAACTGCAAGCTTTTGTAACCAACGAACTTCAACGATAGAGCGGTACTTTAGTAGGCCAAACTCACTAAAGATGCTGCGTAATGCAACAGTCTTGCTTCCGTAACGGCCGTCTACTGGTGAAACAGCAGTCAATGCTGACAGTTCCATGGTGTTCTCCTGAATTGAATTTTCTAAATTTTGAGAGGTTTATACCAGTAACAATCTCAATTGTCACGCATATTGCGCAATCGTTTGCGTGAGAGTTGTGTTGGTACAAAAAACAAGCTCGCGACGAGGCGCGAGCTAATAAATCACATGCGAGCTAGCAGGATTTGAGCCTGCTCGATCATCTTCTTGCGACCGAAGATAAGGTGGCGACGTTTACCGCCAACTTGACGCCATAACACAGCGCTTCGAATTCCTGATAACAGCAGGGCACGAACCTTATGCTGGCTCGACGTCTGTTGAAGTACAGCTGGCGTACCAGAAACCTGAATACGCGGGCCGATAGGGCTCACAACATCAAGGTAGATACTGGCTAGGTTGCTGATCATTTGCTCGTCAAACAGATCAAAGTGTTCAGTTTGACGTTCTGCAGTTTGAATACGATCGCCAAGCTGAGACATAGAGTCGTTACGAGAAGATAGCTTACGCTCAAGTGCCATCAAGCTGATGATGTAGCGAGTAATATCGCTACCAGCGGGAGTACTATCGATACCTTTTACTAAGCACTCAAGGCCAAGCTTTAGGTTCGCTTCACGTCCAAAGACACCCACGGTGTTCGCTGGATTGGTATTTAAAATGGCACTGAGTGAAGCTTCGAAGGCATCTTTATCACAATGGCCGTCTTTCGCTACTTGTTGAACCAAAGCCACAGCTTGGCAAATTCCAGCGAAAGCAATAGTACGGTCATAAAGTGTATTAGCCACGTAGTAACTCCTAGTTGTCTTCTATTGTTTGTCGTTCGATTATTGGTTAGATGCGCTTTTCAATGATACCACCACCAAGACATACGTTGTCTAGGTAGAACACTGCTGATTGACCTGGGGTCACCGCAATTTGTGGTTCGTCAAAAATAACCTTAATGTTCTCATCATCAATTGGGATGATTGTACAAGGAATATCGGTCTGACGGTAACGTGTTTTTACCGTGCACGTCATAACTTCAGTAATTGGTGTGCGATTAACCCAATGAAGCTGAGAAGCGATCAAACCTTCTGATTTTAAAAGAGGGTGGTCTTTACCTTGTACCGCGATCAGAACATTACGTTTAAGATCTTTTTCACCAACAAACCATGGTTCTTCATTACCGCCGCCACCTTTGGTGCCACCGATATGCAGGCCTTTACGTTGGCCTAGTGTGTGGTACATCAAGCCTTGGTGTTGCCCAATAACTTGGCCTTCTGGTGTCTCGATGTTTCCCGGTTGAGCGGGTAGGTATTTGCCTAAGAACTCAGTGAACTTGCGCTCACCAATAAAGCAGATGCCTGTTGAATCTTTCTTTTTCGCAGTGATCAAGTCTTGCTCTTCAGCAATACGTCGTACTTCTGGCTTCTCTAATTCACCCACAGGGAATAGGCTGCGTGCCACTTGATCTGAGCTTAGCGTATAAAGGAAATAACTTTGGTCTTTATTGCCGTCTAGGCCGCGTAGCATTTCTGGCTTCGCACCAGCGTCTAGCTCTTCTTGTGTTGGGAAAGTACGACGAACATAGTGACCCATCGCGATGTAGTCTGCGTCTAATACTTCATCCGCAAACTCTAAGAATGCTTTGAATTTGATTTCTTTGTTACAAAGGATATCTGGGTTCGGTGTACGACCCGCTTTGTATTCTTCCAGAAAGTACTCGAATACATTATCCCAGTACTCTGCTGCAAAGTTGATAGTGTGAAGGTGGATACCTAACTTGTCACATACCGCTTGAGCATCAGCAAGGTCTTCAGCTGCCGTGCAGTATTCTTCGTTATCGTCTTCTTCCCAGTTTTTCATGAAAAGGCCTTCTACCTGATAGCCTTGTTGCTGAAGAAGATACGCCGATACTGACGAATCTACACCGCCGGACATACCGACAATTACTTTCTTTTCGCTGTTTCCAGAGCTGATATCTGACATGTCTAAACACCGTTACTATTACTTGGTCGCAGATTCTAACAGAAAGAGAAACACCGTGACAGATCCGAGACCGGAATCACAGTTTCATTTGCACAAATAATGCGCTGACTTCGTTAGAGAATCGCATGAACGCGAGGAGACTCGCTAGGATGTCAGATCTATATGTGGCATAGTCGCTCAAAATCCAAGAGCTGAGATAAAAAATGTCTGAACAAAATGAGTTTATGCAAGAAGAACAGTTGATCGAGATTATCGAGAACCAACTTGAAGATGGACAACCAGTAAAAGTTAAAGAGACGCTAATGCGTTTAATGATGACAGGTACACCTCGTGAAGAGGCAATTGCAGCGATGGCATGTGCACTGGCAATTGAAGTATTTGATGTAATGAAAAACGGCGCAGAGTTTAATCAGAAACGTTACGCCGAGCATTTGGGCATGCTGCCTGATCTTAGCTTTATGGAAGGCGAATAAAAAAATAGCCTAGCAAACGTTTGCTATAGTTTGAAAGATTGCCGCGTTAAATATAGCGCGGTAGAATCCGCCACCTATTTCCCCTTGACTTAGACTAGCCCTATGAAATTCCCTGGACAACGTAAATCAAAGCACTATTTTCCGGTTCACGCTCGTGACCCTTTAGTAAGCCAAGCTCAAACGAGCAAAAGAATGTCACGTACCCATATTATCGGTATTGACCAAACTTTGGTGGATATTGAAGCAAAGGTGAGTTCTGAGCTAATCGAGAAATATGGCTTAAGTAAGGGACACTCTTTGGTTATTGGTGATGAAGCTGCTGAATCTTTGTATCAAGAATTAAAAGAACAGTGCCTGATCACTAATGAATACGCAGGTGGCACGATCGGTAACACATTACACAATTACTCAGTATTGGCGGATGACCGTTCAACACTATTGGGTGTAATGAGCCAAGATATTAAAATTGGTAGCTACGGTTACCGCTATTTATGTAATACATCAAGCAGAATGGATCTGAACCATTTACAAGGGGTAGATGGCGCAATTGGTCGCTGCTTTGCATTAATTACAGAAGATGGTGAACGTACTTTCGCAATTAGCGAAGGACAAATGAACCAATTAAAACCAGAAAGCATTCCTGAGAAAATTTTCAAAAGTGCTTCTGCTTTAGTATTAACGGCGTATTTAGTTCGTTGTAAACCAGGTGACCCTATGCCTGAAGCAACAATGAAAGCTATTGAGTACGCGAAGAAATACGATGTACCTGTTGTTTTAACGCTTGGTACTAAATTCGTTATTCAAGATGATCCAGAGTTTTGGAAAGATTTCCTTGAACAACATGTAACCGTTGTTGCAATGAATGAAGACGAAGCTGAAGCATTAACGGGTGAAAGCGATCCTCTAGCTGCTTCAGACAAAGCACTAGATTGGGTAGACTTAGTTCTATGTACAGCAGGCCCTGTGGGCTTGTTTATGGCGGGTTACACAGAAGATGCAGTGAAGCGTGAAACATCATTACCGTTGTTACCAGGCTCGATTGCTGAATTTAACCGTTATGAGTTTAGTCGTCCCGCACATAAAGATTTATGTGAAAATCCAACGAAAATCTATTCGCATATCGCACCTTACATGGGCGGCCCAGAAAAGATTAAGAATACGAATGGTGCCGGTGATGCTGCGTTGTCTGCTCTATTACATGATATGGCCGCTAATAAGTACCATAAAGAAAATGTGCCTAACTCAAGTAAGCATCAGCATTCATTCTTGACGTATTCTTCGTTCTCACAAGTTTGTAAATATTCAAACCGCGCAAGTTATGAAGTATTAGTTCAGCACTCGCCACGATTATCTCGAGGCCTTCCTGAAAGAGAAGATAGTCTAGAAGAAGCGTACTGGGAAAGATAAGGCATTTTTTTGATTTATATTTCACTATTAGAAATATAAAAAAGGCTCCGAAAGGAGCCTTTTTTGTTTCTGAATATATTGAAGCCGTAAATAATACTTTAGTCGACTTAAATATTAATTCTATTGCTTAGTGGGTTATTGATTATTCACTTAGCAAACTCGATGCCTTAAAGAGCAAACTCTTCTAGAGATTTACCAGCATCTAGTTGTTCTTGGATAGCTGAAGGCGTACGGCCTTGACCTGTCCAAGTTTTCTCGTCGCCATTCGCGTCTACGTATTTGTATTTCGCAGGGCGAGGAGCACGTTTAGATTTTGTTGTTTTAGATTTTGCTTCACCAGAAAGTGCAGCAATAAGATCGGCAACATCGATTCCGTCTTTTGCAATTTGTTCTGCGATAGCAGAAAGTTTAGCTTCTTGCTCTGCTTTTGCTGCGCGTTCTTCAGCTTCAGACTCTTGACGTTCTTGTACAACAATAGTCAGCTTGTCTAGCGCTTCTTCAAGTTGCTCAAGAGTTAATTCACGTGAGAACGCACGAAGGCTACGGATATTTAATAGAGTTTTTGTTAATTCAGACATGATATTTCCCATCAAGGTAAACTAAATAATCCTCCTAATAATAAACAGAGGCTAAGAATAAAACAAATAGTATTTCTTCTATTAGTTATTTAAATAAAAAAATGAGACGAGTGCTTTAAGATGAAAAGATAGACCTCTAATGAACTTATAATAACTATTAAGAATATCTTAAAAAAAAACAGGTGAGATCTGATATGTGTTAAGTGGAGTAATCCGTAAAAGTTGACTATTCTTCTATTGATTACTTCATTAACAAAAAACTATTTTTCTCGGAATGATATGTTGCATTGTTGCTCTTGATGGGTACAATTGCGGCTACCTGATGCGGTGCTTTGGTTAATCTGTTGTTAAACTCTGGTTTACACGGTTAATAATGTTACCGCACGTAGAGGTGCAATTATAAAGAGTAGTTTTCGTTGGGGTGATGCCAATGAACGGGAATGAAAGGTGTAATTGCCGAAGTAAATTGTATATCTAAGCAATTTGCTGGGGTTGTGCTCAATAGGTACAACACTGCCATAGTCTTAATTTTAAACTATGGAGCGCTACTGTAGGGTTGGGTGAAGTGTTCACTTCCCTTTCGCTTAGTTCAACATGAGCTTGATAAGCCGTATCAAGTTTATCTGCAGTAGATCTCTAGCCAAATAAAAAACTGGTTTTTGAAGATCATGAATTTAATAGATTTTGCAACATCGCCTTTATCGCTGCTTCCTCCCTTGGTTGCCTTGACTCTTGCTATTGTTACCCGTCGTGTATTAGTTTCCTTGGGTGTCGGTATCGTCATGGGTGCGATTCTACTTGCTGACTACTCAGTAGGTAACGCAGCTAGCTACGTCTTTACTAAAGTATCTGGTGTTTTCATCGAAGATGGTGGTATTAACACTTGGAACATGAGCATCGTTGCTTTCCTAATTATCCTTGGAATGACAACGGCATTATTAACACTATCTGGCGGTACTCGCGCATTCGCTGAGTGGGCACAGTCTCGTGTTAAGAGCAAACGTGGTTCAAAACTACTTGCTGCATTTTTAGGTGTATTCATCTTTGTTGATGATTACTTCAACAGCTTAGCGGTAGGTGCCATCTCTCGCCCTGTAACTGACCGCTTCTACGTATCTCGCGCTAAGCTAGCTTATATCCTAGATTCAACTGCTGCTCCTATGTGTGTGATCATGCCGGCTTCTAGCTGGGGTGCTTACATAATCACTATCATTGGTGGCATCTTAGTGACACACGGTGTGACAGAGTATTCTGCACTGGGTGCTTACGTTCGCCTTATCCCAATGAACTTCTACGCTGTGTTCGCACTATTAATGGTGTTTGCCGTTGCGTGGTTTGGTTTAGATGTTGGCAAAATGCGCGAGCATGAGATTGAAGCCTCTCAAGGCCGTGGTTTTGAAGGTGATAATGATCAAAAGCAAGCGCACGATCTAAACGAAGAGCTAGATATTCAAGAGAGCGAAAACGGTTCTGTTTCTGATCTCGTTATGCCAATCGTAGCGTTAATCGTCGCGACGGTTGCAGCAATGCTTTACACCGGTGGCCAAGCGCTTACTGCTGATGGTCAAGCATTCAACTTGCTTGGTGCATTTGAAAATACAGATGTAGGTAAGTCTCTGGTTTACGGTGGTGTTATTGGTTTACTCGTTGCGCTAGCAACGGTATTCAAACAGAAACTGCCTATGGCTGATATCACAAGAACAATGTGGATTGGTGCAAGCTCAATGTTTGGCGCTATCCTTATCCTTGTATTTGCATGGACGATTGGTTCTGTTATTGGCGACATGAAAACAGGTTCGTACCTATCCTCTCTAGCAACAGGTAACATCGATTACCACTGGCTACCGGTTATCTTGTTCCTTCTTGCTGGCCTAATGGCGTTCTCGACAGGTACATCTTGGGGTACGTTCGGTATCATGTTACCGATTGCGGGTGACATGGCTGCTGCCTCTGACATCGCGCTAATTCTTCCTATGCTAAGTGCGGTTCTTGCGGGTTCTGTATTTGGGGATCACTGTTCTCCAATCTCGGATACAACGATTCTGTCTTCTACAGGTGCGCGTTGTAACCACATTGACCACGTATCGACTCAACTCCCTTACGCGCTGTCTGTGGCGTTCGTATCGTGTATTGGTTTTATCACCCTAGGAATGACATCATCAACTGGCATTGCATTTGGCGCAGCGTCTCTAACGTTTGTTGCGGTATGTTTTGCATTGGCTTATTTCTCTCGTTGCAAGATAGCAACATGTAAAAGCTAATCATCATTTGATTGAATAATGAGAAGGGAGGCGTTTGCCTCCCTTTTTTTGTGTTCGTTAATTTAATTTTAAATTTCGTGAAAAAAGTTCGAATAAATGGTTGAAAAAGGGTGTCAGCTTAGTTAGTGTGGAGACAAGACAGCAAACAACCTAAGAGCTGATAAGTATGCGTAAATTAGTAATGAACATTCATCACCATCATCACCCTATCTAGTCTTTCGGGGAGATTTACGTATACCCGGGAGCAAGAATTCTCCCGGAGGTTAAGTCAAAGAATTTAGATTTAAACCCTCGGGACGACAAAGTCTTCCGAGGGTTTTTTAGTTTTAGCACTTTTAAATAATCAATAAATTCAAATATTTGCACAGGGATACAGCAATGCAGACACAACGCCTAAGAATCGCAATTCAAAAGAAAGGTCGCTTAAGTAAAGAGTGCCAAGATCTACTTAAAAAATGTGGTGTGAAATTTAACATCATGGGTGAGCGCCTAGTTGTTCATTCACTAAATATGCCAATTGACTTGTTACTCGTTCGTGATGATGACATCCCAGGCCTTATCATGGATGGTGTGGTTGACCTTGGTTTTATCGGTGAGAATGAACTAGAAGAAGTTCGCCTAGACCGTGTCGCTCTAAAGGAGCCTTCAGAGTTTCGTACACTACGTCGTTTAGACTTCGGTGGTTGCCGCCTTTCTATCGCAATCAACAAAGATGAAGAATACAACGGCCCACAAGACCTAGCGGGTAAACGTATTGCGACAACTTACCCACAATTACTAAAAGCCTACATGGACGAGCAGGGTGTTGAATTCAGCGCTTGTATGCTAACTGGCTCAGTTGAAGTTGCCCCTCGCGCAGGTCTAGCAGACGCTATCGCAGATTTAGTTTCTACAGGTGCAACGCTAGAAGCAAACGGTCTAAAGGAAGCAGAGGCTATCTTCCAATCTAAAGCAACACTGATTCAACGTGTTGGTGATTTCGATGCAGACAAAACGGCATTGATTGAAAAACTACTGACTCGTATGCAGGGTGTTCAACAAGCGAAAGAGTCGAAGTACATCATGCTTCACGCACCAACGTCTCAGCTAGAGCAAATCAAAGCTCTACTACCTGGGGCTGAAGATCCTACGGTTCTTCCTCTATCTACAGACAAAGACAAAGTTGCCGTTCACCTCGTAAGTACAGAGAACTTGTTCTGGGAAACTATGGAACAGCTGAAAGAGTTGGGTGCAAGCTCGATTCTAGTATTACCAATCGAAAAAATGATGGGGTAGTGACGATGAGAACCGTTGTTTGGCAATCTTTAAGTGAATCACAGCAAGACTCGGTATTAGAGCGTCCAGCTATTACTGAAGGTGCAAACATCACTGCGACTGTTTCTGATGTTATTGCAAAAGTACGAAATGAAGGCGATGCCGCACTTAAGGAACTGACTGAAAAGTTCGATGGTGTGACTCCAGAATCTATCCGAGTTAGTTCGGGTGAGATCGAAGAGGCATGTGCTCGTCTAACACCAGAGATGAAGCAAGCGTTGGAGCAAGCTTACAGCAACATTGCTAAGTTTCACGAAGCTCAAAAGCCACAGCCAATTAAGGTTGAAACACAGCCTGGTGTTGTGTGTGAGCAGGTGACGCGCGCGATTAATACTGTTGGACTTTATATTCCGGGTGGCAGCGCGCCACTTCCGTCAACGGTTCTTATGTTAGGTGTGCCTGCTCAAATTGCGGGTTGTCGTAAGGTTGTGCTTTGCTCACCTCCGCCAATTGCTGATGAAATCTTGTATGTCGCTAATCTTTGTAAAATCGATGAGGTTTACAATGTTGGTGGTGGTCAAGCGGTTGCTGCGATGGCGTACGGGACCGAGAGCGTGGCTAAGGTTGATAAGATCTTCGGCCCAGGTAACGCTTACGTAACGGAAGCTAAACGCCAAGTAAGTAACGACTTCCGTGGCGCTGCAATTGATATGCCTGCTGGCCCGTCTGAAGTGTTAGTGATTGCAGACGAAACTGCGGATGCTGACTTCATTGCTGCTGATCTACTGAGCCAAGCTGAACACGGGCCAGATTCACAGGTTGTATTAGTAACACCATCACCAGTTATTGCCGACCAAGTAACCGATGCGGTTCAGAAGCAATTGAAAGAGCTGTCTCGTGCGAACATCGCTCAGCAAGCATTGGCTTCAAGTCTAATCATCATTGCTGAATCGATCACTCAAGCGATTGCGATTTCGAATTTCTATGGTCCTGAGCACTTGATTGTTCAGACCAAGAGTCCACGAGAATTACTGCCGTTACTAGACAATGCTGGTTCAATCTTCTTGGGTGACTGGTCTCCAGAATCTGCAGGTGACTACGCATCAGGCACAAACCACGTTCTTCCGACTTACGGCTATACCAAGACTTATTCAAGCCTAGGTTTGGCGGATTTCTCTAAGCGTATGACGGTACAAGAGTTAACAGCTGATGGCTTACAAGGCCTAGCGCCAACGGTAGTCACAATGGCGGAAGCCGAAGGTTTGGACGCACACAAACGTGCGGTGACCATCCGAGTTGAAAAATTAAATCGATTTGAACAGCTAAATAAAGCGAAATAAGGGTAGGGCATGGAAAAGTTAGCAAGAAAACAAGTTCAGGCTCTAACACCTTACTTGTCTGCAAGACGCATTGGTGGCAGCGGAGATGTATGGTTGAACGCCAACGAATCTCCGTTTGATAACGAGTACACCTTAAATCTGACTCGACTTAATCGCTACAGCGAGTGTCAGCCTAAAGAGCTAATCGATGCTTACGCTCAATATGCGGGTGTTGCACCAGAGCAAACGTTGACTACTCGTGGTGCTGACGAAGGCATTGAACTACTGATTCGTGCTTTCTGTGAGCCGAACGAAGACGCTATTCTTTACTGTCCACCCACTTACGGTATGTACGCAATCAGTGCAGAGACGATTGGTGTTGAGCGTAAAGTGGTGCCTCTGACTTCTGAATGGCAATTGGATCTTCCAGCTATTGAAGCTCAACTTGACAACGTAAAAGTGGTGTTTGTTTGTAGTCCAAATAACCCAACAGGTAACTTAGTTAACCGTAAAGACATCGTTAAACTGCTTGAAATGACACAAGACAAAGCGATTGTTGTGATGGATGAAGCGTATATCGATTTCTGCCCTGAAGCATCAACGGTGGATTTGCTTGCTCAGTATCCGAATCTAGCGATTCTTCGAACTCTCTCGAAAGCATTTGCTTTAGCGGGTTTACGTTGTGGCTTTACGCTAGCGAACAAAGAGCTTATCGATGTATTGTTAAAAGTGATTGCTCCTTATCCTGTGCCAATCCCTGTTGCTGACATTGCCGTTCAAGCACTTTCAGAGCAAGGACTAGCGCGTGCTAAGTTCCAAGTTCTGGATTTAAGTGCTAACCGAGCATATTTACAAGCAGGTCTATTAGGCATGCCTCAAGTGACGGTATTTGATGGTTGGGGTAACTACCTACTGGTTAAATTCGCGAACGGCGATGAGTTATTTAAAGCGGCTTGGGATACGGGCATCATTTTGCGTAATTCACCAATTGAAGACTGTGTTCGTATTAGTATTGGTAATCGCGAAGAGTGCGAAAAGACACTTGGATTCATTCGTAACTTTTATCAGTAACGAAAGGTTTACCAGTAATAACATTTGCCAGTTTGAGTGGATTAATTGCAGGCTGGCAAGTGAAACCAATATTTTGGGTTAGCGTTGATTTTAGCTAGGCCAGCAGATTTAAAATTAAAAGGAAGTTCAAGTGAGTAAACAACAGAAAATACTTTTTATAGACCGTGACGGCACCTTAATTGTTGAGCCGCCAGTTGACTTTCAAGTAGACCGTTTAGACAAACTAAAATTCGAACCGCTAGTGATCCCTAGCCTACTGGCATTGCAAGATGCGGGTTACTGTTTAGTGATGGTGACTAACCAAGATGGTCTAGGCACAGATAGCTACCCACAAGAAGAGTTCGATGCTCCGCACAATATGATGATGGAGTTCTTTGAGTCTCAAGGCGTTAAGTTTGACGATGTGCTTATTTGCCCTCACTTTGACGAAGACAACTGTTCTTGCCGTAAGCCTAAACTGGGTATGGTTAAAGAATACCTACAAGGCGGCAAAGTCGACTTCCAACATTCTGTTGTCATTGGCGATCGAATGACGGATCTTCAACTTGCAGAAAACATGGCAATCCGCGGCATTCAATATGGCCCGGATGCAGAAACGGAAGGCACACTCAACTGGCCACAGATCGTTAAAGATTTAACGGTTAATACTCGTGTTGCTGAAGTGGTTCGTACAACGAAAGAAACGGACATTAAGGTAGCCGTAAACCTTGATGAAACCGGTGGTAACAAGATCGATACTGGCATGGGTTTCTTCGATCACATGCTTGATCAAATCGCGACACACGGCGGTTTCCAAATGAACCTGACTGTGAAGGGCGACCTACACATTGATGATCACCACACAATCGAAGACACCGCTCTCGCTTTAGGCCAAGCGCTTAAAGATGCATTAGGCGACAAACGTGGTATTGGCCGCTTTGGTTTCAGCCTACCAATGGATGAGTGTTTGGCTCAGTGTGCGCTAGACCTTTCTGGCCGTCCATACCTGAAGTTCGATGCTAAATTCAGCCGCGAGCAAGTGGGTGACCTTTCAACAGAGATGGTGGTTCACTTCTTCCGTTCTCTAACCGATACATTGGCTTGTACGCTACACCTTTCTTCTGACGGTAATAATGATCACCACATCATTGAGAGCCTATTCAAAGCGTTTGGCCGTACTCTTCGCCAAGCAATCAAAGTTGAAGGTAACGAGTTACCAAGCAGCAAAGGCGTTCTGTAAGGCTAACGTTAGCAAGGAAAAACAATGAAAGATCAAAAAGTCGTTATTATTGATACTGGTTGTGCCAATGTTTCCTCGGTGAAGTTTGCGATTGAACGTCTAGGCTACGCAGTTGAAATTTCAAAAGAACCAGAAGTTGTTCTTGCTGCGGACAAGCTGTTCCTACCGGGTGTAGGTACAGCAAGTGAGGCAATGAAGAACTTGCAAGAGCGCGACCTTGTTTCTCTTGTGAAGCAAGTAGAGAAGCCTTTGCTAGGTATTTGTTTAGGTATGCAGTTGTTAGGCAAATTGTCTCAAGAGAAAGGCCAAAAAGCTGACGAGTTAGTTGAATGCCTAGGATTGTGTGATGGCGAAGTTCGTTTACTTGAAACGGGTGATTTGCCATTACCACACATGGGTTGGAACACAGTAACCGCGACACCTAACCACCCTCTATTCAAAGATATTGAAGAGGGCGAGTACTTCTACTTTGTACACAGCTTCGCAATGCCAGTGGGTGACTACACAATCGCACAATGTGATTACGGCAATCCGTTTACTGCCGCAGTGCAAAGTGGCAACTATTATGGTGTTCAGTTCCACCCAGAACGTTCGTCAAAAGCTGGCTCTAAGCTGATTCAGAACTTCTTGGAATTGTAATAAGGATTTGGCAGCGGCTAACGTTGCCCTATAAGGAATGTAAATGATTATTCCCGCGTTAGATTTAATTGAAGGCCAAGTAGTTCGCTTATTCCAAGGGGACTACGGGCAAGTAACAGAATACAAAGTAGACCCAGCAGAGCAGTTTAATCTGTATCACCAAGCTGGCGCTGGCTGGCTGCACCTTGTTGACTTAACGGGCGCAAAAGACACAACGGCTCGTCAGTTAGACTTGATTGCTAAGCTCCTTGCTAGCACGCCTGCGAACATCCAGATTGGTGGTGGCGTGCGTAACGAACAAGATGTCGTTGATCTACTAGAAGCTGGCGCACAGCGCGTTGTGGTTGGTTCTACGGCAGTTAAGCAACCTGAGTTGGTTAAAGGTTGGATGGAGAAGTACGGTGCGGAAAAAATCGTGCTGGCTCTGGACATCAATATTGACGAAAGCGGCACACGTAAAGTCGCGATTTCAGGTTGGCAAGAAGATTCAGGCGTGACCATTGAAGCGCTAATTGAAGATTACCTCACGGTTGGCCTTAAACACGTTCTGTGTACTGATATTTCACGTGATGGCACGCTAGAAGGATCAAACGTAGAGCTCTATGTTGATCTTTGTAAGCAGTACCCACAAGTACAATTCCAATCATCGGGCGGCATTGGCAGCTTAGCTGATATCGAAGCGCTTAAAGGCAGCGGTGTTGCTGGTGTGATTGTTGGTCGTGCGTTACTTGACGGCAAGTTTACCGCAGAGGAGGCATTTGCATGTTGGCAAAGCGAATAATCCCTTGTTTGGATGTCCGTGATGGACAGGTGGTTAAGGGCGTTCAGTTCCGTAACCACGAAATTATTGGTGACATCGTTCCGTTAGCGCAACGTTATGCGGAAGAGGGCGCTGATGAATTAGTATTTTACGATATCACTGCATCAAGCGATGGGCGTGTAGTCGACAAGAGCTGGGTGAAACGTGTAGCAGAAGTGATTGATATTCCTTTCTGTGTGGCTGGTGGTATTAAGTCTGCGGAAGATGCAGCACGCATTCTTGAGTTTGGTGCAGATAAAGTATCCATCAACTCGCCTGCATTGGCTAACCCACAGCTAATCACTGACCTAGCTGATAAGTTCGGCGTACAGTGTATCGTTGTCGGTATCGATTCATACTTCGATAAAGAGACGGGTAAATATCAGGTTTACCAATTCACAGGCGATGAAGCGCGTACCAAAGCAACCAAGTGGGAAACCAAAGATTGGGTGCAGGAAGTACAGAAGCGTGGCGCCGGTGAGATCGTGTTAAACATGATGAACCAAGATGGCGTTCGCAACGGCTATGATATCGACCAGTTAAATATGGTACGTTCGGTGTGTAATGTACCCCTGATTGCATCAGGTGGCGCAGGTGCAATGGAACACTTTGCTGAAGCTTATAAAAAGACCAACGTGGATGGAGCACTTGCGGCTTCGGTATTCCACAAACAAGTCATCAATATTGGTGAACTTAAACAGTATTTAAAACAACAAGATGTAGAGGTGCGACTATGAGTTTTGAACCCGTAAGCTTATCAAAAACAGAAGTAGGCGCATTGTCAGAGCGTATTGATTGGGAAAAAGTCGATGGCTTAGTGCCAGCGATTGTTCAAGATTACCAATCGAGCCAAGTGCTGATGATGGGATACATGAACCCAGCAGCGCTCGAGAAAACAGGTGAAACTGGCCAAGTGACGTTTTTCTCTCGCACTAAAGAGCGCCTTTGGACCAAAGGTGAAACGTCGGGTAACGTATTGCAACTGCAAAACATGTCATTGGATTGTGACAACGACACCTTGCTGGTTAAGGTTAATCCCATTGGCCCAACGTGCCACACAGGTACAACAACGTGTTGGGATGGAGACAAGCAAGAAGAGTCTCAGATGGTGTGGCTTCATCAGCTTGAGCAGCTACTGGCTGCCCGCAAGGACGCAGACCCTGAGTCTTCTTATACTGCCAGTTTATATGCCCGTGGCACCAAGCGTATTTCGCAAAAAGTGGGCGAAGAAGGCGTTGAAGTCGCGCTTGCGGCGACGTCGGGCGATAAGGCGGAATTAGTGTGTGAATCAGCAGATTTGATTTACCACCTAATGGTTCTTCTTCAAGACCAAGGCTTATCGATGAACGATGTGGTGAACAAATTAAAAGAGCGCCATAAATAAGCCCTCTTTAGATTAATAGAACCGCGTAAAAGACAGGCAAAAGCCCCGCAAACAAACATGTTTACGGGGCTTTTTAGTTTTTTAATTTTCAAGATTTCAAGATTTCAAGATTTCAAGATTTCAAGATTTCAAGATTTCAAGATTTCTAAGCCCTACGTCACTTTTCTAACCTCTGACTTTGCGTCATTCCGAGGAGCCTAAACGACATCAGGAATCTCTTCTCTTAATCTGACTTTTTTGGTCGAACGAGTTACCCGCAGCACTTCTTGTATTTCTTACCACTGCCACAAATACACGGATCATTACGGCCGATTTTAAAGCTCTCAACGGTTTGATTTAAGCGTGGGTCAATTTCTGGTTGTGTAGTTTGTTCCTGCTCTGGGAAGGTACCATCAATGTAGTACCAAAGGCCGTCTTCACGTATAAAGCGAGAGCGTTCTTGCATGCAGTATTGTGCGCCTTCTTCATTGAAGTAAGCTTTAAACTCAACAAAGCCTTCGTCTTGGTGCGAGCCTACCGTAGTATCGATGACTTCTAGTCCTGCCCAATCACTGTTGATAGATTCGGCAATACCTTCTCTTTGCGCTTCTGCGTTGCAGCTAGGGTGGTAAGTCGCAACAACATAGTCAACCAAACCCAACACGTGCGCTGAATAACGAGAGCGCATCAACTGTTCAGGCGTTTCAACAGCACTGTGGTGAAGGTGCGCTGATTCACAGCACTGTTGGTAAGAATTTTTGCTACCGCATGGGCATAAAGACATGGTCAAATCCTGTAAAAATGGCCTCTGTAAGAGGCCATAAATGAATGTGTTGGAGTTTATCGAGAAACGACTGCTCACCAAAGCTGAGTTTCGATTGAAGTTGCTGTGTGACGTGAACTATTTCAAAGTAGGAGACAGCAGGTCTTGGGCCCAAGAAGTTGCTTCGTCATAAGCTTGACCTAGCTCTGCTTCGTTGAGTTTGAGCAGTTTACGAATGCGCGTTGCTTCATCCCAGCGAGCTTGTTCATAAGCTATGACCATCGCCAAAATGGCACCTAATACGCCTTTACGTTGAATCAAGGCTTGTTTAATCTCATCATCGATCGGCACCGAGTCCAGTACTTTTACTAACGGCAGATCGAATAGGGAGTCGAGCAGCGAGAACATGCCAGTTAAAAAGGCTTGCCCGGGCTCAACCTTAACGTTCATTTTCTCGACCAACAGTTCACATTGGCGCGCGCGTATCACGGCTAAACCATAAAGTGAGTCTGGTTTATCTTCTTTCGCGGATGCGATAGCAACCAGTGACACTAGCTTACGTAGTTTTTGTTCACCAAGATAAACAAGCGCTTGGTGGAATGAACGAATCGGTGTTGATGAGCCACCAGCGGAGTTTACGTAAGAGAGCAGCTTATACGACATAGTCATATCAAGGGTAATCAAACGCTCTACTTCGGCAAAGTTGATAGGATCGTTGGCAATCTCTTTCAACAGTTGAACAATGGTTAAAAAAGCAGGGTTTAATGCGCGAGTTTGGATCATCTCCGGCTTACTGAAAAAGTAGCCTTGAAAGTAGTTAAACCCGGCTTGGATTGCTTCTTGGTATTCTTCGTGAGTTTCTACTTTCTCCGCTAGAAACTCGATATTCAAGTCTTTCAGAGTGTTCATGAACATCGCAGCTTTAGCGATTGAGATCAAACGTATGTCGAATTTGATAATTGATACGTAAGGTAAGAAGCGTTTCCATGCTTTGCTAGGCACAAAGTCATCTAACGCGATCGTGTAACCTGCATCATAAATTGTGATGATGGCTTCTAGCAGTTCGTCTGTTGGCTCACAGTCTTCCAGTACCTCGACAACTAAGCTCTCTTTCGGAAATAGAGTCGGGACTAGGTTAACCAAGCTTGCATATGGAAAATTAACGAATCCAAGCTTATCGCCCAATGTATTATAGTGGGTAGATAAGAAGTGGTCGGAAAGCAAACGGCTAGTAGCGAGCTCCGGCTCTACTTCAGGGAAAGTGTTCTTAGGACCATCCCTAAATAGCAACTCGTAACCTATGGTCTTCTTGTCTGCATCGAGTATTGGTTGACGCGCTACGTATGAATATTTCAACTTGGTACTGTGTTCGGTTTATTTTTGATAGACAAATAATAGCTAATTCAGGAGAAATTACCATATACAAGTGAAGAAAATCTGACCGATGATAATAATAAAAGTGAAAGTTTAAGCGTGATGCTAAAAGCGATTGCTAAACTCGCGATTCTGTAGTTCAAAACTTTGCGGAGTGAACACCAGAACTGATCCTTGGGTATACCAATCACCCAGTACGATACGGGTTTTAGTGCAATTGTTAGCACTGAAGGAGTGTATGTCTGGACGGTGAGTATGACCGTGGATCATCAAATCGACGTTGTGTTGTTTCATCACATTTTCGACTTCTTGCTGTGTTACATCCATGATGTCGAGTGACTTTGTCTGCTTATCATCTTTGATATCAGACTGAACCTTGGAGACAATTTTCTTTTTGATAAAAAATGGAATTCTATTAAAGACCCATTGTAACCAGGGCTGATGAACTTTTTCACGAAAGGCGAGGTACTTTATATCTTCGGTACACAGAGTATCACCATGCAATACCACTGCTTTTTGTCCGTAGATATCGATAGTAGAAACTTCATCTAGAAGCTGTACACCTGTTTGTTTCGCAAATTTTTTGCCAACTAAAAAGTCCCGATTGCCTTGTGTGAAATAACAAGGTACGCCAGTGTTAACTAAGTCTATAAACGTTTGGCGAATTGAATTCGCGAACTCGCTTGTATCGTCGTCACCAATCCAGAATTCGAAAAGATCACCCAACACGTAGAGTGCATCCGCTTCTACGGCCTCGTTCTTCATGAAGGTTAAGAAGCAGTCTGTGATGTCTTGTCGCGACGGAGCAAGGTGTAGATCTGATATAAAATATGTTTTCATAGGTCTAAAAAAAGGGAGCGATTCGCTCCCTATATCCTGATTTTATCGGCTCATCAATTATTAATACTAACCGAAAGCAAGTGATTAAGCTTCGATTGTAGTACCAGTGATGATCACTTCTTCTAGAGGTACGTCTTGGTGCATACCCATAGAACCAGTGCTAACACCTTTGATCTTGTTTACGATGTCCATGCCTTCAACAACTTCTGCGAATACACAGTAGCCCCAACCGTCTAGGCTTTCGCTACGGAAGTTTAGGAAAGAGTTGTCGTTAACGTTGATGAAGAACTGAGAGCTCGCTGAATGCGGTTCCATAGTACGAGCCATTGCTAGCGTACCCACTTTGTTCGCTAGGCCGTTGTTTGCTTCGTTCTTGATAGTCGCGCGAGTTGTTTTTTCTTTAAGGCCAGAAGTCATGCCGCCGCCTTGAACCATGAAACCATCGATAACACGGTGGAATAGCGTGTTGTCGTAAAAACCGTCACGGCAATACTGTAGGAAGTTTGCGCTTGTTTCTGGTGCTTTTTCTTCGTTAAGTTGAACTTTGATGTCACCAAAATTTGTGTGAAGGATGATCATGATTGTTACCTTACTGTCTTTTTAATATGAAGTTCGAATTCTAGCGCATGTTGGCGGACTTTCAAATCACCAAATCATTAACTTAACTCGGATGTTTGAGGTAATTCCTGCTTTTGGGGATTACCTATTAAGGTATGACTTGTTATACTGCGATCTTATTTTTGATTAATCCATAAAATAGATAGAGATCATGCTGAAGATATATAACACGCTCACAAGACAGAAAGAGGAATTCAAACCAATTACAGCTGGCAAAGTCGGTATGTATGTCTGTGGGGTAACCATATACGATCTCTGTCATATTGGTCATGGCCGTACGTTCGTTTCATTTGACGTGGTAACTCGTTACCTGCGTTACCTTGGTTACGATTTGAATTTCGTTCGTAATATCACTGATATCGATGACAAAATCATCAAGCGCGCTAATGAAAACGGCGAGTCTTGTGACTCTCTGACTGAGCGTCTGATCGGTGAAATGCACGCGGACTTCGATGCATTGAACATGAAACGCCCAGATGTCGAGCCTCGTGCGACTGAATTCATCACAGAGATCATTGAGTTAGTAGAAAAGCTAATTCAACGTGGCTTTGCTTACGTTGCAAGCAACGGTGACGTGATGTTCGAAGTTAAGAAGTTTGACGAATACGGTAAGCTTTCTAAGCAAGATCTTGAGCAGCTTCAAGCTGGCGCCCGTGTTGACATCGATTCTGCAAAACGTAGCCCGTTAGACTTTGTTCTTTGGAAGATGTCTAAGCCTGGTGAGCCGACGTGGGAATCGCCATGGGGGCCAGGTCGTCCAGGTTGGCACATCGAATGTTCAGCAATGAACTCGTCTATTCTTGGCAATCACTTCGATATTCATGGTGGTGGTTCGGATCTACAGTTCCCGCACCACGAGAACGAAATCGCACAATCTTGCTGCGCACATGGCACCCAGTATGTGAATACTTGGATGCACAGTGGCATGGTGATGGTAGACAGAGAAAAAATGTCTAAGTCACTGGGTAACTTCTTCACTATCCGTGACGTACTTCAGCATTACGATGCAGAGACAGTTCGTTACTTCCTAATGTCTGGTCACTACCGTAGCCAACTAAACTACAGCGAAGATAACCTAAATCAGGCTCGTGCATCACTTGAACGTCTCTATACATCACTTCGTGGTCTAGACGTTACCGCAGCCCCTGCTGGTGGTGAAGAGTATGTGACTCGTTTCTCTACAGCGATGAACGATGATTTCAACACACCTGAAGCTTATTCAGTGTTGTTTGAAATGGCTCGTGAAATCAACCGTATCAAGACTGAAAGCATCGAAAAAGCAAGTGCACTAGGTGCGTTGATGCGTGAACTGGCAGACATCATCGGTATTCTTCACCAAGATCCAGAAGCTTTCTTGCAAGGTGATGCAGCAGGTAACGATGACGAAGTCGCTGAAATCGAAGGCCTAATTAAGCTACGTAATGACTCTCGCGCTTCGAAGGATTGGGCAAATGCCGATCTTGCACGTGATAAGCTGAACGAGCTAGGTATTGTTCTGGAAGATGGTCCAGAAGGTACGACTTGGCGTCGTAAGTAAATCTTATAAAAAGGGCTGATTTTCAGCCCTTTTTTCTAGCAAAAATTCTCTAATTTCACCTTTTTATCTTCAACTTTTAATTAACAGGAATATTTCTGTGGCTCAGATGTATTTTTATTACTCGGCAATGAACGCGGGTAAATCAACAACGCTTCTTCAATCTTCATTCAACTACCAAGAACGTGGTATGACACCAGTGATCTTTACGGCTGCATTAGATGATCGCTATGGTATCGGTAAAGTGAGTTCACGAATTGGTCTTCAATCTGAAGCTCAATTGTTTAAAAACGACACCAATATGTTTGAGGCAATTCAAAAACTCAACGAAGAAGAAAAGCGTCATTGTGTATTGATCGATGAGTGTCAGTTTTTGTCGAAAGAGCAGGTTTACCAACTAACAGAAGTGGTTGATAAGCTGCACATCCCTGTACTTTGCTACGGTTTGCGCACTGACTTCTTGGGTGAACTGTTTGAAGGTAGCCGCTACTTGTTGTCTTGGGCTGACAAATTAGTAGAACTTAAAACAATTTGCCACTGTGGCCGTAAGGCCAATATGGTAATTCGTACAGATGAGCACGGTGTGGCAATTGCTGAAGGTGACCAAGTCGCTATTGGTGGCAATGACCAATATGTTTCGGCTTGCCGTTTACATTATAAAGAAGCGTTAGGTAAATAAGCAGCCTACAAGTCGGCATTGCTAAAACCAATAGCGTTCAAATTAGAAAACGGTGACCTAGTGTCACCGTTTTTGTTTATTGAGCCGAGCTTTTGTTTTATTCCAAGCCGAGCTTCTATTTTATTCTTAGTCGATCTTTTGCTTTATTCGAAACCGAGCCTCTTTAATGCTTGATAGGCATGGTCAACGTCGTCAGGGATGGGCATCTCAATTTGAAAGCCCTGAGCGGGGTAGGATTTGATTCGCTCATAATCAGCAATCAATGCACCTAACACCATGTCTAATGGTAACTCTTCGTTAAAGTAATCAATCCAGTCTTGCCATTGTGAAGTGACTTGAATCTCGGTAACTTCGTCAGGCCACTGTTTAGCAAACGTGGCGTAAGTGCGTTTCTCCATAAAGGGCTTCTGAACTAGGGTCAGCCGTTTAGGTGATAATCCTCGCTGAGCCAGTAGCTCGTAGGTAA
Source organism: Vibrio sp. 10N.222.49.A3 (assembly GCF_041475145.1). Lineage (NCBI taxonomy): Bacteria > Pseudomonadati > Pseudomonadota > Gammaproteobacteria > Vibrionales > Vibrionaceae > Vibrio > Vibrio sp. 10N.222.49.A3. The sequence continues at coordinate 30,398 of NZ_JBFRVM010000062.1, read as the reverse complement.
ACCGTACATTTTCCCCAGTGTTTGTCGCGTGCTTCTCAATGATAATGTCTAAGTCAGGCACACCACAGTCTCGTGCGATAGAAGCGAACGTTTCTGCTTCTGAACGCTCAAAGCTTCCTTCTGTAAAACGTCCCATACCACCAGAAAAAACGATGTATGGCGCTATCTTTTGGTGATAAAGCTCGGCTGCATATTCAGCGACGCGAGTATCGTTGCTACACAATACAAAAATACAGTCTGAAGGCGTAACCTTGTGGCCCATAGACATAAAGTTCCAAAGGGTGTCGACTGAGCGATGCAGTTTTATATTGGGATTTCTCTTAGCTGTAGATTGCTCAGTCATGAAGTGCGTCCAGTGTGGATTCGAATTTAAACGAGTAACCTAAGTCGAGAATCTTTTTCGAAGAGATCAGTTTGTCTGGCGTATCGACAAGAGGGGGAAGTGGTTCGCTGCTATTGGTACTTTTTAGTGCTGCGGCATAGAACTCTGCTTTGCTCACAGTATTCGGTGTGGTGACGTTGACCACTTCGTTGTGCAGTTGACTGATAGCGAAATCGACTGCGCCAATCGCGTCGTTAAGGTGAAGCATGTTGGCAGGAGCTTGAGTACTAACCTGCTTCAATTTACTTGCAAACCTCGATGGGTGACGGTTCGGGCCAATTAATCCACTGAAGCGAAGAATGGTGTAGTCGATGCCTGAATCAATCACTGATTGTTCCGCTCGCAGCATCACTCTCGCGCTATCGGTGAATGAAGACGCGAGCTCGTTGCCTGAGGTTGAAAGGGGGAGTGAAGCATCCAGTTCGTTCAATACGCCAGGTTTAGTTGGGTATACGGTTGTTGAACTGACCATGATGAGCTTCTTAACGTTGGCCTTTTGACACGCATTGGTGAGTTGCTGCCAGTAGTCGGCGTACTCTTGTCCTGCTCCCTTTCTAAAGCCTGGAGGGAAGCTACCAATCACTATCTCAGTGTTGTTTTCGAGTAACAACGAATAGAGTTCACCGATTGTCTCATCTGGCTTTGATGAGTCAAAACTAAACACTTCACATGGAACTCGTTTGTTCCCAACAGCGTCTGCACCTGCTTGGGTCGTTTTCGTGACCACAACTTGGTTACCATGTTTTTCTAAATGTTCAGATAAAGGTGCACCGACCCATCCTGCACCAACAATAAATATAGAAGCCATGTGTTCCTCACAACTGCAAATGACGAATTTACAATAAGCCTAACAAACCTTTGGCCAAAAATGAAAAAACTCCACGGCCGAAGCGAGTGGAGTTTTTACTAGAACCGTGGAGTTTTAGTTCAGTACGCGAAGTAACTTGTCTGCGCGCTCTGCCATCTGGATACCTTCATCTGTTAGGTAACCACCGTCTGGCTGAGTGCAAAGATTCTTTTCGAATAGGCGCTTAACAGCGTCTTGAGTTTCTTGAGCAGCCTCTTGATGAACTTTAATTCCAGTAGCGGCGCTACTTACATCAAATTGAAGAAGGAGGTTTAAATCAGCAATATGTTCAGCGTTGTACTTCATAATTAACCTATATATTCATAACGTTCTCTACCTTCACCTTAGTGCGCATTCACGGCTCAAGCAATAGCAAATAAATAGAATTGATAAGTGATACCAAATTGAATGATTAATCGTCGTATGGTGGGTTTATTTTAGTTAGATTGCGTGATTTGCAGCCACTTAAATTCTGAACGATGTTTATTGGGAAGTGGTTGTAATATATTGTGTTACTAGAAATATATTGCATCCAGCTAATATTGTATAAAAAGGAAACGCATCAGTGAGAGTGAACAAAGTAGCATTAACGATCAGTATGCTATTTGCTATCTCAGGTTGTCAAAGTACACCCTCAGAGCAGACAGGCGCGAACCAAACCACAAATGACAATGAATCAACAGTAGAGGTCCGTTCATTTCAGTCTGTCCAAAGTGTTTACTCCGAGTGGGAGGCTAAGCTTGAAGAACACGCTCAATTGTCTCTCTATGCTCCAGAGAATTACAATGAACTACTAGACGCTTGGGATGATGCTGAAAGCATTTATGCGGACTTAGTGAAAGATCAAACACGGTTAACCAAGAGTTACTCGATTTTTTCTACACTAACTTACGCTGAAGCCTTTGATGAAAAAATTGCGTTGATTCGATCAAATTATGACTCGATCTTAGTGCTAAAGGAAAAGGCTGACAGAGTATTAGCCGACTCGATAGTGCAAATGGATTACTTAAAGTTTCTTGGTGCCGACACTATGTTTGCATCGAGCTACAAGCGCTTGTATTCAGAATACAGCGAGCTGTTTGAGTATGTGCTGGTTGACGAACTTGAAGATGCTCAGGAAGCACAGGTAGAGTTTCTTAATAACGCGAGTTTGTTAGAAGTTAAAGTGGCCCACAAGAAGTACATCGAACCTTTGAAGGATGAGTTGGAGTTCTTGGAAGATGAAGATTTCGACGACGTTGTTCCACTGACGTTTGCTAAAGCGGCATCTCAAATTGCTTTGGCAGAAAGCCAAGTGAAAGCCAGTCCCCGTGAAAAGTCGATCATTGAAGACGCAGTTCACGCTGCAGAGTTCGAATTAAACCACGTGCGCAGTGTTGCTCATGAAGTTAAAGTGCTCGCAAGTATTAAAGGTGACAAATTTGAACAATCGGTTTTAAATGCCGAGAACCAGTTATTGAGCATTTCACGAGTGGTTAATGATGAAGATCACCGTGATGTTGTATTGCGTCTTCAGTCTCAAAAAATTGTAGCGAGTGTTAAAGCGCTGAAAGGCTCAGACATGACGGCGTCATTAAAGTCAGAGATTAAAACTTTGACTGAGCGACTCGCTAAGTTAGAAAGTGAGAATCAGAAACAAACACAGAAATTGGTTGAAGCGACCAAGCACAACCAATTGTTAGATGATCAGGTTGCCAAGAGTGATGCTCATATAAAGAGCCTAGAAGAGTTAGTGGATAGTTTGAAAAGCTTAGGTGGTAAAGTTGCCAGCGAAAGTGGCTCTGATGTGATTCTTCCTAGTATTGAATCTAGCCTAGAGGATGCATCTAACGAACAATCATTAGAAGAAATGGTTGAACCTTCGGTTTAGTAAGACTAATTTCTTTATTTGTGATTGAGTTAAAAGCGCCTAAGGGCGCTTTTTTACGTTCTGTTGATCTATGTCAAAATCTGGAAACAAAACTGTCCATTGAGTCATTATAGTGTACGTTATTCTTTGAGTTTTAACGTAACTTGTTGATATTTATAAATGTGTTGCTTTCTATGCTGATAACTAATCATTCAGCAGAGTTTTATTTTTACTACTAAAGTCGTATGAATTTGGAATAACTTGGACTAATTTCTTTCAACAGGATTGTGAGAGGCATTTCGAGCTTAAAATAGCTCTTGAATTCAGAAATGAAAGAGAGGATTATCGCGCTCCCGACGACATGTTTCAAAATGTAAATCATCATGAATCTAAACCAATTCGACTCATTATTACCGCCACAAATGGCTGAGCGCGCTGCAGATATTGGCGTAGGTAAAGCAACCAAAGATCCAATCAAATCTTTTCTCCTAGCGATTTCTGCTGGCATACATATTGGTATCGCGTTTGTGTTCTACACAATCGTGACTACCGGCGCTGGTGATTTACCGTGGGGTATTACTCGCTTATTGGGTGGTCTAGCTTTTAGCTTAGGATTAATCCTTGTTGTTGTTACTGGTGGTGAACTGTTTACCAGCTCGGTGTTGACGCTTGTTGCTCGCGCAAGTGGCAAGATTACCTGGCGTACATTAGTTAAGAACTGGACCACGGTTTATGTCGGTAACTTAATTGGTGCATTGCTGCTGGTGGCCTGTATGCTTCTGACTAAACAGTACATGTTCGATCATGGGCAAGTGGGTTTGAATGCCATGGCGATTTCCCAACACAAAATGCACCATGATTTTATCCAAGCTATCGCGCTTGGCATCATGTGTAATGTGTTGGTTTGTATCGCGGTATGGATGACGTTTAGTGGACGTACACTGACTGACAAAATCGCAGTTATGATTTTACCTGTTGCGATGTTCGTATCAGCCGGTTTTGAGCACTGTATTGCCAACATGTTCCAAGTCCCTTTAGCTATCGGTATCAAAACATTTGCTCCCGCAGAATTTTGGACAATGACAGGCGCTAACCCTGCGGACTATGTTGATCTGAACATGATGGACTTTTTGATGAACAACTTGCTGCCCGTTACCATTGGTAACATCATTGGCGGTGGTATCTTTGTTGGTATGTGGTACTGGTTGATCTACCTACGTGACTAATAAAGGTAGCGTGATCCACCAAGCGGTTTCGTGATTAATTCCGATTACGCGGTTAATCCAGTTTACGAGTTAACAGGGTAACTTGGACTCAGTGAAAACACTGAACTGACTTATGACATTTACAAGACGGCCTGCATTGCAAGCCGTTTTTATTTGTGGAAAACCTACTTATTCATGTCTTAAATTATCATGTGAACGCTCAATAGCGATGCTCACCGTGTGTGTATATGTCTTTGAAAACGACCAAAGATCAAAGGTAATGATCTTTCCCTAGGTGGGAATGGACAAAAAAGGATCTATATTGATTTGGTTATCCACAATTTCTGTGGATAACCTGTCTCAAATTCAGTGAGTAACCAGATCTAAGTGGAGTGGGGTGGCTATTTCGAAGGCTGTATTTGCACGAGAACTCGGCCTTCTTTAGTTAGAGATGTCTTCAATGAGAGGTGAAGTGCAAGTGCTAAAGAGCAGCTCATCATCACGAAGATAGCTAACATGATCATCAACTGATACTTAATCGCAATCATCGGTGATGCACCTCCTAAGATCTGTCCTGTCATCATTCCCGGTAGCGTGACTAAGCCTGTAGTTGCCATAGAGGCCATAATTGGTGACATCGCCTTCTGTATCGCATTACGAACAAAAGGCGCGGCTGCATAGGAAGGAGATGCGCCCAAAGCGATAGCCGCTTCGTACTCTGATTTCTGCGTTTCAAAAGCCCCAAACAAGTTCTGCAATGCCACGATATTACTGCTTAAGCTATTACCTAACAGCATCCCTGCAATAGGGATAAGGTACTGTGCGTTAAAAACAGGTGTCGGTTTAATGATGAAAAAGCAGATAAACAAGACAATAGGTACACAAGTTACAGCAAGGCTAACGGCTATAGGACCTAAAAGTAGGTTTTTGGAGAGCCTAGATTTTTCAACAATTGAGCTTGCCCCAACGATGATCATTGCAAATAGCCACAGTAAATTGACCCATAAGCTATTTAAGGTGAACAAGTATTCTAGGTAAAGTCCCACTAGAAATAGCTGAACAACCATACGGATTATGCTGACAGAAGCCTCTTTGCCAAGGCCGAGTTTTAACTTGTAGTTGATGGTAATGGGTAGCAAGAGAAGTGAGCTGAAGAACAATAACTGCCACCAAGATATATCAATAACGTCTTGCATAATGATTCCTTTTAAGTGGTCTCCATCATATCTGAAAGTGCCAAATGATGCATTTCAACTGTAAAGTCACCAATTCTAAAAATGATCAATCATTTAACAAACAAAACACAAAATAGTGGTTGTTTGAGGCTTTTTTAGCTACTACTTAGTAGGTAAAAAGTTAAAATTGGTTGTCATATGGTTGCGTATATGTTGGTTTTTAACATTTGTGAAATATACTTAATTCTTCACATTTGTTAATACTTTTTAATAACTTTGTTTAACTGAAAACAAGTTTGGATGACCTCAAAAAAGTATTGATTAGCAAGGGTTATAACGGGGGATTTGATTGAACCCTACTTTGTGTATGGTCTAAAATTTGTTGTTAGATACTCAAGAACTTTAGCCCCATAGAATGGGTTACTCGAAATTACTAAATACAAAATAGGCAAAATGTATGAGTGATGTTAATAAAATTGAAACTGGCGAAAAACGCTCGTTGGAGTGGAAGTCTTTCCTCTTCATCGCGGTGGTTCTCTTTCCAATATTAAGTGTGGCTTTTGTAGGCGGTTACGGCTTCCTAGTTTGGGCACTGCAAGTGTTTGTATTCGGACCTCCTGGTGCTCACGGCGGCATGTAATGCCCTCTAGTAACAACATTTTTTAAAATCAATATTTAAGAGAGCTAAACATGAAATCATTTTTAGTTAAATTATGGCGCACAATGACTCGCCCTGCAGTACACATCAGTCTTGGTGTACTAACTATGGGTGGCTTTATCGCCGGTGTTATTTTCTGGGGCGGTTTTAACACAGCTCTAGAGCACACAAATACAGAAGAGTTCTGTGTAAGTTGTCACACCATGCGTGACAACGTGTACGTAGAACTACAAGAAACGGTTCACTGGAAAAACACTTCTGGTGTACGTGCTACTTGTCCTGACTGTCACGTTCCACATGAATGGACAGCAAAAATCGCTCGTAAGATGCAAGCATCTAAAGAAGTATTCGCTCAAGTATTTGGTGACCTAGATACACCTGAGAAATTCGAAGCTCGTCGTATCGAACTGGCTAAACACGAATGGGATCGTTTCTCTTCGAACAAATCTCTAGAGTGTAAAAACTGTCACAACTACGATTCAATGGACTTCGAGAACATGCGCCCAACAGCGCGTATCCAGATGAAGAATGCAGCAGAACGTGATCAAAGCTGTGTTGACTGTCACAAAGGTATTGCTCACAACCTTCCAATGGATATGGCATCAGCAAGTGGTATTGTTGGCGAGCTAGAAAATGTAGCAAGCAGCACATCTTACGCAAATGGTTCTGACGTGATCTCTATTCGTCACCTCCCAATGTACACGGATGAAACAGCAACAGTTGAAGCGGGTCTACTCAGCCCTGCAAGTAAAGTTGCGGTTATCGACGAAAAAGGCGACATGATCAAGATTCAAATCGATGGTTGGCGTAAAGCGAAAGGCTTCGGACGTGTAATCCAAGAAGACTTCGGTATGAATATCTCAACTGCAATCTTGACCAAAGAAGTATCTCAAAGTGACGTTATCACTGTTGGTGAGAAGAAAGAAGATGAGCTTACTGGCCTTCCATGGGAAGAAGTTAACCTAGCACTTTGGATGAAGAAAGAGTCTATGGTTGATAACTTCGATCCAATCTGGAACGCAGCGGGTCAAGCGTACCAATCTAACTGTTCAACGTGTCACTCACAGCCAGATGAAGCTCACTTCAGCGCTAACGGTTGGGTAGGCATGTTAGATGGTATGATTGCATTCGTTAACTTCGATACAGATACAGAAGCACTTGTTCTTAAGTATCTACAGAAGCACTCATCAGATTTTTCTGAAGGCCATCACTAATAAGACGTCAATTGGAGTAACACAATGGCAATTACAAGAAGAAGTTTTCTGAAAGGTGTCGCGACTACAAGTGCGGCATCGGTTATCGGTCCAAGCTTATTGGCGTCGGCATCAGTGTCTGCAGCAGAAACAGACGGCGCGTGGAAAGTCTCTGGTTCTCACTGGGGTGCATTCCGAGCTCGCGTTTATGCGGGTAAAGTACAAGAGATTAAACCTCTAGAAATCGATCAACACCCAACTGAGATGTTGAAAGGTATTAAAGGTATTATCTACAGCCCATCACGTGTGCGTTACCCAATGGTTCGCCTAGATTGGTTGAAGAAGCATAAATACAGCGCAGACACGCGTGGTAACAACCGTTTTATTCGTGTGACTTGGGATGAGGCACTAGACCTTGTTTACCGCGAACTAGAGCGCGTACAGAAAGATTACGGTCCATGGGCGCTTCACACAGGTCAAACTGGTTGGAGACAAACGGGTCAGTTCCACAGCTGTACTAACCATATGCAACGTGCAATGGCACTTCACGGTTACTCTGTGAAGAAAATCGGTGACTACTCAACAGGTGCTGGTCAAACGATCATGCCTTACGTGCTAGGTTCTACTGAAGTTTACGCACAAGGTACATCTTGGGAACTTATCCTAGAAAACAGTGACAACATTGTTCTTTGGGGTAACGATCCAGTTAAAAACCTGCAAGTAGGTTGGACATGTGAGACTCACGAGTCATTCGCATACTTAGAACAGCTGAAAGAAAAAGTTGCTAAGAAAGAGATCAACGTTGTTTCTGTTGACCCTGTTAAAAACAAAACAGGCCGTTACCTAGAAAACGAGCAAATGTACATCAACCCACAAACTGATGTGGCGTTCATGCTTGGTGTTGCTCACGTTCTTTACAACGAAGATCTATACGACAAGAAGTTCATCGAAACTTACTGTCTAGGTTTTGAAGACTTTATCAAGTACGTTCAAGGTGAAACGAAAGATAAAGTTGAGAAGACACCTGAGTGGGCTTCGGCTATCTGTGGTGCAAGCGCGGACTCTATCCGTGAATTCGCTAAGATGCTGGTTAACGGTCGTACGCAGATTCTTGTCGGTTGGAGTATCCAACGTCAACAACACGGTGAGCAGCCTTACTGGATGTGTGCCGTTATCGCAGCAATGGTTGGCCAAATCGGTCTACCTGGCGGTGGTATCTCTTACGGTCACCATTACTCTGGTATCGGTGTTTCTTCAACTGGCTTCGCTGCTCCGGGTTCATTCCCGTTGAACATCGACCAAGGTCAATCGCCTAAGCACACTAACACTGATTACAACGGTTACAGCCGTGTAATCCCTGTTGCTCGTTGGGTAGATAGCTTGCTAGAGCCAGGTAAGAAGATCAAAGCGAACGGTTCAACGGTTACACTACCGGATATCAAGATGATGGTATTCAGTGGTAATAACCCGTGGCACCACCACCAAGATCGCAACAAGATGCGTAAAGCATTCAAGAGCCTACAAACTGTAGTGGCTGTTGATTTCGCTTGGACTGCAACTTGTCGTCACTCTGATATCGTGCTTCCTGCATGTACTCAGTGGGAACGTAACGATATTGATGGTTACGGCGCGTACTCTGGTCGTGGTTTGATCGCGATGCACAAACTAGTCGATCCTCTGTTCCAGTCTAAAACTGACTTCGAGATTATGTCTAGCCTAACTAAGCGTTGGGGTCGTTACGACGATTATACGCGTGGTATGGACGAAATGCAGTGGGTTAAATCTCTGTATGACGAATGTCGTGCATCAAACGAAGGCAGTTTCGAAATGCCTGAGTTTGCTGAGTTCTGGGAGAAAGGTTTCCTAGACTTCGGTAAAGGTAAGCCATGGACTCGTCACGCTTCATTCCGTGAAGATCCAGAGATCAACGCACTAGGTACGCCTTCTGGTTTCATCGAAATCACAAGCCGTACTGTTGGCAACATGGGTTACGAGCACTGTCAAGAACACCCAATGTGGTTTGAGAAATCTGAACGTTCACACGGTGGTCCAGGCTCTGACAAACACCCGTACTGGCTACAATCTTGTCACCCAGACAAGCGTCTTCACTCTCAGATGTGTGAATCTGAAGAGTGGCGTGCGACTTACGCGGTACAAGGCCGTGAGCCAATCTACATCAACCCAATCGATGCTAAGAAGAAAGGCATCAAAGATGGCGACGTAGTACGTGTGTTCAATGACCGTGGTCAACTACTAGCAGGTGCTGTTCTAATGGATAGCTACGCACCTGGTGTTGTTCGTATCGAAGAAGGAGCTTGGTATGGCCCGATCAACGAGAAAGTGGGGGCGCTAGATACATACGGCGATCCAAACACACTAACTCAAGACATCGGTACGTCTGAACTTGCTCAAGCAACGTCAGCAAACACATGTTTGGTTAACTTCGAGAAGTTCCAAGGCAAACTGCCTCCAGTAACTTCATTCGGTGGTCCAATCGAAGTTTCTTAAGTCTTGTACTTAAGAACCAAGATTAAAGCTTGAATTAAAGCCCCTGTAAGCACTCTTACAGGGGCTTTTTGTTTTTCTAGCCTGTGTGCGGGATTTGTAATTAAGCATTGTCATAGCGCCAACAGGGGGCGTTTTTGAGACCGGCTATAACGACGTGCCGTTTGAGATAGGCTGTAGAACTATGAACTATGAACAATGAACAATGAACTATGAAGCAGGAAGGGAGTGTAAAAAGAATCTGTTGTAAGGACTTAGGCAGACGGAAACAAAAAGGCCGATACAAAGTATCGACCTAATAGAGACCTATGGAATTGAATCAGCTTGAGTTAAATTTCGAACATAAACCAATAACCGTATGCACAGATTAATGCGGGTATGCCTGAATATAATGTGGCCACAAGAGCCGCTTTCGGTGCCATTGCGATAGCAGGGAATAAAGCATCACCATCATTTGAAATTGCGTTACCGACCTGAGCTGAAAGTGGCAGTGCACCTGAAAGGTAAAGGCTAGTGACCAACAATTGTGGACCACACCCCGGCAGTAAGCCCATCAACACACCCGCCAGGGGGAGCATCATCCCCCAGCTTGAGAATAGCGTCGCAAAATCGACATTTGCAAGCACAGAGCCAAACTCGAAGAAAAGAAAAGCCACCACCACCCATGCAGTGACAAAGTTTGTATCTTGAGCTGTTTTTTGTAGTGGGTGAGAACCTATACATTTTTCATCTTCACTTACGGCCGATTTGTAATCATCAATTTCACGAGTAAGCCCCCACAAAAACATCGAGCTGATCAGTAAAATCGTTCCCGTCCATTCCATAGACATCTCAGGCAGTGTCAGCAACTGGTTTACATCGATTTGAAAAGAGCCAAGCAGGGCAACAGCGGCTCCCGGAATAATAAGCACAGACCATAGGTAACCCTGAAGGTTTATCGCTTTTTTAGAGACAGGGCTTTGACCTTGAGGTTGTGAGGTACAGCTGTTTTCCGCTTCATTTCTCTCTGCCTGTTTCGGGCGTAAAAAGTCGTCTGCGTGAAACAAGTTTATGATTCGTCCTGAGGCGGTACCCACGATTACACCCATCGCCATCATGGCTAAACCTGTTTTGGGTTCGCTAGCAATTAACAGGAAGGCCGCGTCACCCATGGTTGAGACGAGTACAGCCACAACCGCACCAAATCCGAGTTTGCCTGAAATAAATTGTGTGGTGACCACAATCGCTCCCCCACAGCCTGGCAATGCGCCCATTAGCGCGGCGAATACAACTTGGTTTGAACGAGATTGATGGACGAGCTTATTGAAGACGTTATCTTTGTTGATGTATAGACTTAACCAGTGGTAAATCGCTAGGGTTAGCGCAACGTAACATGACACTGCCCAGAAGGCGTCAGACAAGGTAGTGACCGTCAATTCTCGCGTAGCAGGAGCTGCAACTAACGCCGCAAGTGAAATAGGTAAAAGCAGGCGCTTAAAAGACAGTGAAAACTGAGTTGTTTTCGCAGCGCTGCTGCTTGGCAAAAAAGAGATTAGTCGATCCATAAGTGTCACTCAAAATTTGTGTATTAAGATAATCATATACGAATGATAATAATTATCAATTGCATTCGTTGTTTTTTTATCTTTTGTTACCATTGGCCAAACCCACGAAACATGACCAATCTAAAAAAATGAGGTAAAGTATGCCTAATAAAGAGAGACTCTAAAGGTAGAGTCATAATTGTTAGTGTAATAGGAAGAAACATGATTTTAGTTGTTGGTCACAAAAACCCTGATAGTGACAGTATTTGTAGTGCGTTAGTTGCAACTGAGCTTCTTAAAGCTCGTGGCGAGGAAGCGACACCAATTCGCCAAGGCGAGATCAACCGCGAAACTCAACACATTCTAGAAGTCGCTGGTGCTGAAAAGCCAGAACTTCGTACTTCTGTTGCTGGTGAGAAAATCTGGCTAGTAGACTACTCAGATCTTGCACAAGCACCAGACGATGTAGCTGATGCTGAGATCGTAGGCATTGTCGATCACCACCGTCTAGGTGACGTGATGACAGTTAACCCTATGGAAGCTTGGATCTGGCCTGTTGGCTGTACAAATACAGTACTTTTCAACATGTTTAAGATTGAAGGTCACGCTATCTCTCAACAAATCGCTAAACTGATGATGTCTGCAATTCTTTCAGACACAGTTGGTTTTGCTTCTCCAACATGTACTCAAAAAGACAAAGACGCGGTTGCTGAGCTTGCTGAAATCGCTGGCGTAACAGACGTTGATGCATTTATCAAAGCGCTTCTAATCGCTAAGACAAACATCGAAGGCCTATCTGCTGCACAGTTAGTAGAAAAAGACCTTAAAGGCTACCCATTCAACGGTCGTGATGTTGTTGTTGGTCAAGTTGAGCTTGCGACTCTTGAGCAAGTAGACGGCATGATCGAAGCTCTAGAAGCTGATCTTGAAGCGCGTTGTGAGAAAGATGGTCTAGCGTTCGCGGCAGTAATGCTGACAGATATCACTACAGCTCAAACTCGTCTTCTATACAAAGGTGAGTGGGCTGATAAGCTGGTTAAATTCGAGAAAGACGGTGTATTGATGATGGAAAATACATTGAGCCGTAAGAAGCAAGGTTGGCCTTGGCTTCAAGGCGAGCTTGTTTAACCAAGTCGCTTAATTATAAACGCCTGCTAATTTAGCAGGCGTTTTTCTTTGAAGTAGGCTTTCTTCTTCATCGATAGTGTTTGAAGTTAAAAACACTCGGCATAAAATAGCTTTAAGAACATAGTTACTGACTAAAGTAGGAAATTGAGATGACTACACAGCTAGACGATAAAAAAATCGCTGAAATCAATAAGTATACGGGTGAGCAACGCCTGAAGTACTGTGTGAAAGAAATCGTAGCGAACCGTGAAGTATGGATCTTAACCGATGAACACGGTTGTGTAATGCTGAACACAGAAGATGAAGACTGTGTTCCTGTATGGCCAAATCAAGAGTTTGCGGAGTCTTGGGCGACGGGTGATTGGTCTGAGTGTAAAGCTGAGTCTATTTCACTAAACAAATGGCATAGCCGTTGGACTAACGGTCTAGAAGACGACGAGCTTGCAGTTGTTGTGTTCCCGAACGAACAGGAAGAAGGTGTTATCTTGTTCCCGGATGAGTTCGACTTCGAGCTGAAGAAGCAGGCTGCTAAGCGCTAATTCTCTCGTCAAATTGTAAGCCAGCGTTGTCTTACCTCGGGCAACGCTGTTGTTCTATTCTTCCCTTCTAAGCTACTTTCCAACGTATTTTCGTCAATACCCAATAAGTTGATACAAAGGCGCTTGCTGTGCTGCTTTAGAAGCTTGCTGAAGTACACCTGTTTTGCTGTATCTTTTCAGTATTTTTCGCACAACTGGTTTTGCCTGTTCTTTTGTCATTCCCACTTTCAATTGAGGCTCATACAGTAGCTTTAGCAGCACTACATCTAAGGGGGATAACAAGTCTTCTGGCGTGTGATCATTGAAAATAGAAGGGTAGGCTTTATCTGAGTCATTGGGTAACCCAAGTACCTGTGTGATCTCTTCAACAATACATGCGACCAGCTTTCCTCTTGCTCTCGCTTGATCTACTGGGATCACAATTCCTGCATATACAATCTCCCCTTTGGAATTAGTTCGATAACCTGCAGTGCAGATAGCGCTGTTTAGATGCTGTGTCGATTTCAGTTTGAGTACAGTTTTGGCTTCAGCTATCCACTGACTCTGCCTTGTGTATATCCATTTAACGTTTGCATCCGATTCTCGTGTGACGATTTTAATCGGATGTTGGGTGACTTGCGATAGGTGCTGGACGTGTAATTCGGTGAGTTCTTGATGAAGCTCTTCGTCGCCGACTCGGTGATCGATCCATATCTTAATAGGTTGTTTCCATTTAGCGAGGAGCTTGTCGCCTTGTGAATATTCGTGTTGAAGTGCGACGTGATAAAAGGCAGTTTCGACGAAGGTTCTATCTAGCCATGTGAGTGGTGTGCTTGCTGCATTAAAGGACAGCAGCGCCAACAAGAGGGAAAGCATTGAAGCTCTTGGTAACATATCTTTCCCCTTTGCGGAATATAGCGCGATCACCGATTAATGGCTTGGTGCTTTATAGAAGTGGCTCTCAACTAACCTTTGTGTGATTTGGTGAGTTGGGTTAGTCAGTACTTCATGTGTTTCGCCACTTTCAACCACATTGCCTTCGTGCATGACGATGATCTTATCTGTGATGTGTTTAACAATGCCGATGTGTTGAGAAACATAAACGAACGATACGCCCATCTCTTCTTGAAGTTCTAGGAACAGATTGATGATTTGCGAACGCATCGCCATATCCAAACCATTCAACGCTTCATCAGCAACAATGATGGAAGGCTGAAGTATCAAAGCGCGAGCCAAACAAACCCTCTGCTTCTGGCCTGCAGCAAGCATCTGAGGATAGAAGTAAGCATGTTCTGGTAGAAGCCCAACACGTAATAATGTGTCCTTTACGCGGCGCATGCGGGCTTCTGGTGGCATGTTGGTATTTCGCTTCAATGGTCCTTCAAGGATTCGACCAATCTGGATGCGTGGGTTTAGCGAGGTGTTCGGATCTTGGAAGATCATTCGAATCAGTTTGCAGCGAGTTGAGTAGTCTTTGTGCTCTAGCTTTTCACCGTTCACTCGGATCTCACCTGCTGTTGGTTCCACCATACCCGCTAGCATTCTTGCTAATGTCGATTTCCCCGACCCATTCTGACCGATAAAACCAATAGTCTGTCCCGCTTCAAGGGAAAAGCTGACTGGCTTCACTGCCTGATGAATCTTTTTGCGGAAAAGACCAGAGCGAGTCGTAAAGTCTTTAGATAAATCACTGACCTCTAATAATGCACTCATGATTTCTTTTTCTTCTCCATATTCAGAGGGAAATGACAGTTAAATTTGTGGGTCTTTATACGTTTAGTATGCGGGATCTCGACACACTGTCTTTGCGCGTATGGACAACGTGGTCCAAGTCGACAACCAATCGGAAGGTGCTGCAGCGGCGGAATTGACCCTGGTAAAGATTGCAGTTTTTCTTTATGGGGAATCCAGTCGTTAAAATCGGGCATCGCTTTTAGCAGTGCAACGGTGTAAGGATGCTTTGGTACATCCAACAGTTTTGTCGTATCTGCAGACTCAACGGACTGACCGCAGTACATCACGGTTATTCGTGTCGCCCATTGAGTGATAGTCGTTAAATCGTGCCCAATGAGGAGAATTGTCGTGTTATGAAGTTGATTCATTCGGCTCAATAAGCGCAATATTTGAGACTGCGTAATCGGGTCTAAATCGTTGGTTGGCTCATCGGCAATTAGCACTTTTGGCTTGGCAGCGATCGCCATGGCGATCATGACTTTTTGACACTCACCATCGGTCAACTCATAAGAATAACTGTCCATTAGGTTAGAGTGATTTTTGATCCCCACTTTATGCAGTAATGCTATTGCTTGCTTTTTTCGCCACTTAAACCGTTGCCACCATCGACCTTCAAATGAACGCGAAGGAATCGCCTCTATTAGCTGGCGTCCCACTTTTTCGGAAGGGTCAAGACATGTCGATGGTTCTTGGAAGATCATCGCGATATCGCGAGCGATCACACGGCGTCGTTCTTTGGGCGTTAGTTGTAGCAGGTCGATATTGCCAAGGCGCATTCGGTCGGCAGACACTTTCCAGTTTTCTTTGCAAACACCAACGATCGCTTTTGCAACCAAGCTCTTACCAGAACCTGATTCACCTACTAAGCCACGAATTTCTCCCTCATTGAGGGTAATACTCATTCGATCTACTGCTTTAACCATCCCTTGAGGGGTCTCAATCTCGATGGTTAGATGTCGAATATCAAGTAACGGCATTATTCGATTCCTGCATTTAGCGCTTGGCGAACACCTTCACCGACAAGGTTAATCACGATCACTGTAAACATAATGGCTAAGCCGGGTAGAGTTACTGTCCATGGCGCAAGGTAAATCAGCTCTACAGAATCACCCAAAATTGAGCCCCATTCGGTACTGGGTGCTTGAGCGCCAAGCCCTAAGAAACCCAAGGCCGTGATATCAAGAATGGCGACTGACAATGCCAGTGTAATTTCAAGTGCCACTACAGTAAGAATATTAGGAAGGATTGAATTCCATAACAGGTAGAAGTCATTCGCACCATCAAGGCGAGAAGCCAAAATATAGTCTTTTTCTACTTCTGCATGCACGGCAATGTATACCGAACGAATAAAGCGTGGAATCAATGCCAAACATAAGGCTAGCAAGATATTAAACTCGCCAAAGCCAAGAAATGCCACGAAGATAATCGCAAGTAGCAACGACGGAATAGACATTACCGTGTCAAGCAAGTGGTTTAGCGTGCTTGATAGCAACCCACGAGTCATACCTGCAAGTACGCCAATCAGACAACCGATGACTGCTGCGATAAAGGTAATCACTACTGCGGCACCAAATGTCAGCTGAGAGCCAATAATCAGACGGGATAGAATATCTCGCCCTAAATCATCAGTGCCTAGAAAATACTCAACTGTTCCAGCCGGATCCCAAGAAGGAGGTGTTAGTAGGTGCCCCGTCTGCTCTTGAGCATCATGTGGTGCTAGCCATGGTGAAGTGATGGTGATCAAAATGATCAAGACCAAACACCATAGTCCAAACATTGCGAGATTATTGCCACGGAAGCTGCGCCAGAAACGCTCGAATTGGGTTGGAATCTGTTCTTCTTGGTAGACGTTATTTGTTAGCATACCATTCCTTCCTTACCAGAGGATTGACCATCGCGCCCAGTAGATCGGACAGTATATTCGCGGTCAAAACCAAGGTTGCTACCACAATTACACCAGCTTGAATTGAAACGTAATCTTGATTGGATAATGCATCCAGCAACCAGCGGCCAATACCCGGCCAGTTAAAGATAGACTCGGTGATGATAGCGAGCGTTAACATACTGGAGAGTTGAACGCCGACCTTAGGAATAATCGGTGGTATTGCATTTCTTAATACGTGTTGAGTGACGATCTCTCTTGTTGAAAGACCTTTGATTCGTGCGGCACGGATGTAGTTTTGAGCCATCACTTCAGCCACTGACGCTCTCATTAGTCGGATAACCTGGGTTGTTGGAGCGAGCGCCAAAACAAGACAAGGTAACGCCATATGGTCTATTACGCTCTGTAGGGCGTGTGCTCGATAGTTACCTTCGGCAAAGAAGGCATCAATCATTGCAAAGCCAGTCACGTGTTCAATTTCGTAAAGTAGATCGTATCGCCCCCCAACAGGGAACATCTCGAAGTGCAGTGAAAACACCATGATCATTAGCAATGCGACCCAAAAAATAGGTGCTGAGTAGCCTGCCATTGAAGTAAACGATATGGTGGTATCAACAAATTTTCCTTGTCTCATACCGGCTATTGTGCCGAAAGGGATGCCGATAAACAGTGCGAGTAAAAAAGCAAAGAAGCACAATTCTAACGTCGCAGGGAATACCACGACAAGCTCTTCGATGATAGGAACACCGTGTTTGCTCAGGCCGAAATTCAGCGTCGATAATTCGGTGACGTAGCTAAGCCAGCCGGGCCAAAAATCTTGAATTGCCCAAGGTGAGGTTTGGTCTAATCGAAGTAGAGCAAAGCCCACTAAAGTCAGAATTCCAAGTGTAATAATGAATAAGTTTACACGTCTTAATGTATACCAAAACATCAGTTCACCTCCCTTCTGACTTGATCAAAAGGTTGAGCATTAAAAGGACTGCGTTTAAAACCTGTTAGCGAACGATCGTGCACACGGAATTGCACGCCATGAGCGAGAGGTATCACAGGAACTTCTTCATTAAGAATGTTTTGGGCTTGTCGATACAAGTTCACGCGATGCCTTTGTTGATTAATCTCTAATGCCAAGTCGAGAAGGAAATCAAAGTCTGAGTTGCACCACATAGAGACGTTTAATCCCGCGCGTTCCGAACTACATGAGAGAAGTGGACGCAAGAAGTTGTCTGGGTCGCCCGTACTGCCAATCCAACCTGTGAGTAACAAATCTGTTGAGGAAATTGAAGACAGCTGTGTTCGGTCAAATCGGTCGTCGGTATAGAGTTTCAATTCAATACCAATATCAGCCAAGTTTGCTTGGATCAGTTCTGCCGTTTTTCTTGGACTTGGATTGTATGCGCGTGGCTCTAGTGGCACCCACATTGAAAGCTCTAACCCTGGTTCTACACCGGCCTCTCTAAGAAGTGCGATCGCATAGTTTCGATCATAGCGAACTTGAACGCTGTCTTTTTGATAAGCCCAAGAAGTAGGGGGAAGTAACGTGTAGGCTTTTGTACCTGTACCGTAGTACACAGAATCAAGAATGTTCTGACGGTTAATAGCCAAGTTCAATGCTTTACGTACTCGTGAGTCACGCAATGCAGGGTGTTCTGTGTTTAGCGCGATGAAAGAGACATTTACGGCAGGTGTGGCAGAAATCTTCAACTCTTCATGAGCTTGAATAATAGGGATCTGGCTAGAAATTGGTGAGTTCAACACGTCACACTCACTGCGGAGAAGCTTGGCAAGTGTGCCTGTCCCGCGTTGTGAAGTATCAAATACAACTTGGTCCATTTGTACTTCACCCTTCCAGTAATGCTTGTTCTTTTTCAAGCGTACAAGATCATTAATTTGATATTCATCCAAGTAGAAAGGGCCTGTGCCTACGGGCTTGGAGTCTATTTCATTTTTTTCATCTGTGGTAATCAGCTTGTTGGCATACTCTTTGGAGTGAATGACCGCATAGCTGGTGGCGATATTGTTAAGAAATGAATTATCTGGGCGACTTAACTGGAACTTCACCGTTAGGTCATCCACCGCTGTGATTTCAACAATCAGGTTTTGAAAGTCGATGCCAGCGAACCATGGATATAAACCGCCACCCACATAATGAAATGGGTTTGAACTATCAATGATACGTTCAAAACTAAAGACCACATCCTGTGCATTCATGCTGCGGGTTGGGGTAAACCAATCTGTGGTTTGAAACGCAACATTTGGGCGCAGCTTGAAAGTGTACTCTGTACCTGATTTATCGACAGACCAGCTTGTTGCCAAGTTCTGTTTTGGTCGGTAAGTCATAGGATCAAGAGTGAGCAGGGTATCGAAAATTTGAGGGCTCAGCGATTCTGAGGTAATGCCACTATCAACCAATTGTGGATTGAAGGTACTAGGATTACCTTGGCCGCAATAAATGAAGCCTTTTTCACGGATTTGCTCGTGAGTGACACTTTCACCACATCCAGCTAAAAAGCCAAGCGTGCAGATGCTAAGTGATAGTCTTATTAGTGCTTTCATAAAAAGAAATACTTTTCGAAACGAGGCGTTAGAGGAGCCTCAAGATCCCGACAATTTAACATTTTATTTATTCGGCTCCAAATAATAATCAAGTGTGGACAGCTATTTATCGTTCGCTTGTCCTACAATCGCGTACTTCCTCACCATTCCACGTAATTGGTTGTAGGTTAACCCAAGTAATTCTGCTGCTTGCTTCTGGTTGTACTTGCTCTGTTTTAGAGCTTGATTGAGTAATTTAATGTCTTGCTGCTCTTGCCATGCTTTATAATCAAGCGGCAAAGAAAATGAGTGCTCTAATGGAGTATGGCTGTTGGACAGATCATTGCCAGTTTCGTGCGTGGAATCTTGATCTATTTTCCATGTTGGTTTGAAGGGGTTAAACACCAAAGATTCAATAGGATATGGATCTTTACCGTGCTGGTAGATAGCTCGTTCAACGACGTTTTTGAGTTCTCTCACATTTCCCGGCCAAGAATAATCCAATAGTGCCTCAACAGCAGATGGAGCAAAACCGACAAACAGCTCCAATTCTAACTCTCGACACATCTTAATGGCGTAGTATTCTGCTAGCAGCGTGATGTCTTCTTTTCGTTCGCGAAGAGGTGGGATAGTAATGACATCAAACGCCAGTCTATCTAATAAATCGGGTCTGAATTCGCCTTTTAACGCCATGTCTGGTAAGTCAGCATTGGTCGCACACACCAGTCTTACATTGGCACTTAGCGCCTTTTGTCCGCCAACACGCTCATATTGCCCGTATTCAATAACACGCAATAGCTTCTCTTGAACGGCAAGGGGGGTGGTCGCTAGTTCATCTAAGAACAGAGTTCCACCTTCAGCCCTTTCAAAACGACCTTGATGACGACCTTTTGAACCGGTAAAAGAACCTGATTCATGACCAAACAACTCTGAATCAATCAACCCTTCGCTAAGGGTTGAGCAGTTCAGTGAGATCAATGGCTGGTCCCAGCGCCTTGAAAGGTAATGCAGCCTTTGAGCGATTAACTCTTTACCTGTACCACGCTCCCCGATGATCAGAATCGGTCTTTCGATTGGTGCGAGTTGAGACACTTTATCCAAAACAGAGAGAAAACTAGGGGATTCACCAATGAGATTCTGCTGCATAAATGGGTCCTTGTATGGTCTGATTTCCAATGGGCATGATATAGAGAGCTTTATTTACATCACTTGATGTAAATAGCATTAATCACAAAGTTGTAGTGGTGAAAAATACCAACACTTGGCTAAATTCATCATAGCATGGTTCGGGTTAATCAACATTTTATTGTAAGTATTTGATAAACAATGGCTTAAAAGTTGGCACGCTACTTGGATTACTTATGGTAGGTTTAACAACAGACGTAGATTTTTGAGCAAGTGGATTGAGAAATCGAAAACGATTTAAAACCTATTTGCCATTATTGCAATTAAGGAGTTTCTTATGGGTATTTTTTCTCGCTTTGCAGACATTGTAAATTCAAACATCAGTGCACTATTAGATAAGGCTGAAGATCCTGAAAAGATGATTCGCCTCATTATTCAAGAAATGGAAGACACGCTGGTTGAGGTTCGTACTAACTCAGCAAAAGCCATTGCAGACAAGAAAGAGCTAGCACGTAAAGTTGAAGCTATCGAAACTCAGATTCTAGATTGGCAGAATAAAGCGACATTAGCCCTGACTAAACAACGTGAAGATCTGGCTAGAGCGGCACTAATCGAAAAGCAAAAACTTGAAGATATCATCAAGAGTCTTCATACCGAGCAAACCTTGGTTCATGAAACCATCGAAAAACTAACCAGTGAGATCGGTAAGCTTGAAACTAAAATTGCAGAAACTCGTGCAAAACAGCAAGCACTAATGATTCGTAATAATGCAGCAAGCAATCGTCGCGATGTTCAAAAACATCTGCATTCAAGCAAAACCAACGAAGCAATGGCGAAGTTTGAGCAATTCTCACGTAAAGTGGATGAATTAGAAGCTGAAGCTGACGTTTACGCAAAAACCGGTAACGCAAAATCTTTAGACCAAGAGTTTGCAGAGCTACAAGCTCAAGACGAGATTGAAAAAGAGCTGGCGAAACTGAAGCAACAAGTTGAAAACCGCGATAAATAATTTTAGGAGTTGTCTATGTCAACATTTCTAATTGCAGGTCCACTGATTGTCTTTTTGATCTTCGTGGCACCGCTATGGTTATTCTTACACTACCGCAGCAAGAAGAAATCCAGCAATGGTCTTTCAGAAACGGATCTTCAGCGTCTGCATAAGCTTTCTGAGCAAGCTGAGTCGATGCAAGACCGAGTGAAAACGTTAGAAAAAATACTGGATGCGGAGTCACCTAATTGGAGACGAAACTATGAGTAGAGAACTGTATCGCGATCCGATTAACGGTAAATTGTCTGGCGTGTGTGCCGGATTAGCGAACTATTTTGGCCTTGAAGTTTGGTTGGTTCGTATCTTAGTGATCTCAGCCGCACTGCTAGGTGGTAGCTTTTTGGTGTTATTAGCGTATTTAGCTTTGACATTTATGCTGGAAAAACAACCACCTCAATATGTCGATCAGATGAAAGCCAAACAAGAGCACACACTCAAGCAAAAACCCTGGGAAAAAGGGCAAACAGCAGAGTCTTTGTTGGGCACTTTAGAGGGTGATTTTCAGACGTTAGAGACCAGTGTACGCAATATGGAAGCTTATGTGACTTCGGACACTTTTAAAGTCGACCGTGCATTTAAGAACATGTAGTGGTCAAGCCTCAAAAAGATTAGATAACGGTTTAGGAAAGTTTATCCCAAGCCGTTATTTTTTTTAATAATTTTGTCTAAATAAATCTTACGATAACTGGTAAGTTACATGTGATTAATCTATGTTAATAAAATATTTATAGATATGGATGATCGCAATGTACAAAGCCTCCCTAGTCCTATTGGTGACCTTATCCGGGTTGTCTGGGTGTGGTAAGGAGCTCCCTCCGGTTCCAGAACCCGAATCACGACCAGCCAAACTCTTCACCGTCTCGGTCGGTAACAATGCCTTCGAACGAAATTTTCCTGCGACTACTGAAGCGGGCGATAAAGCCGTATTGGCATTTCGAGTCCCCGGTTTACTAAAAACGATTGACGTCACTGCGGGGCAACAGGTCTCCAAAGGTGATGCATTGGCAACGCTTAATCCTGATGAGTATCAGTTGCTAGAAAGGCAGGCAAGAGCTAACTTCAAACTTGCCGATGTGCAATACCAACGTTCCATCAAGCTACGTAAGGATAGAGTGGTTTCTGAGCAAGATTTTGACCAAGCGAAAGCAAATCATAACTCTGCGAGAGCGGTTTTAAATCAAGCAAAAGCTAATCTTCGCTACACCACACTTGTTGCGCCTTATGAGGGTACTATTTCTATTATTCCTGCTGAAAACCACGAATACATCGCGGCTAAGCAAGGTGTAATGAATATCCAAACGAATCAGATCCTCAAAGTTGTCTTCTTATTGCCTGATCAATTAATTGCACGCTTTTCTGCAGGGTTTGAGACAGACGCAACTATGGTATTCGATGCCTTCCCTGAACATTCTTATGTCCTCACCTTTCAAGAAGTCGATACCGAAGCCGATCCTAAAACCGGTTCATACAAGGTCACCATGGTAATGGAGAGACCGACTGATATCGGCATCCTGCCGGGTATGTCTGGCACGGTAAACCTTGTTTCTTCACAAGCAGCGGCGACAAAAATTCCAACCTCAGCAATGATGACCAATGGAGATGATGTCTCAGTATGGCGCGTTAACAACGATGGTATCGTCGAAGAAGTTGCGATAGTCATTGATGAAAAACGTCATATTATTTCGGGTCTTAACGACGGAGATCGCGTTGTGACCTCGGGCGTTAATGGATTAGAAACTGGCGTCAAAGTTCGTGAGTGGATCAAGGAAAGGGGGCTCTAACATGAAGACAGTATCAAAAGCCATCGGCCTATCATGTTTGGCGTTGTTGACAGCCTGTAAAGACAAAGGTGTCACTGAAGTCGAAAAGCTTCCTCTTGTTAAAGCCATTGAAGTCTCCGTCTTAGACTTTAACGATAAACTCTATTTTCCAGCAGTGGCTAATGCTGCTGAGAAAGCGCACCTAAGTTTCCGTGTCGCTGGTGAGATTTTTAAACTTGATGTCAAAGAAGGTGAACAAGTTAAAAAGGGTGATGTTCTTGCCGAGTTAGATCCAACAGATTATCAGTTGGACGTTGATAACGCTCAAGCTCGATACACAGTGATTAACAGCCAATACAGACGTTCAAGTCCGTTGGTCAAAAAGGGGTTATTGGCTAAGTCTCAATTCGATGAGATTGCCGCTCAGCGTCAAATCGCTTATGCCGAGTTAGAATTGGCAAAACTGCGTTTGTCATTTACTAAGCTTCGCGCACCGGTTGATGGAATTATCTCTCGTGTCAGTGTTGACCAATACGAAAATATTCAGGTTGGCCAACAGATTGTGAATATTCACAGTGTTGAGGATGTTGAAGTTGTTATCCAATTGCCTGACCAAATCTATGTAAATCAACCAAATGAAGCGACTATCTCGAATATTGAGGCAGTAGTTAGAGTTCCAAGTGGGAATGAATACAGTGCGGGGATAAAAGAGTTTACGACTGAACCCGATCCAAACACAGGTACATTTACCGTCACGCTTGCTTTGCCTATGCCAGAAGATGATTTGATTCTTGACGGTATGGCCGTTGAGGTCACGTCAAATGGGCGTGATATCGGGTTGAAATTAAAAGCAGGCGTACTTATTCCTATTGAGGCTGTGTTTAATGCCGATGGGGATGAGTTAACTCGTCAAAACTCTTACGTGTGGATTCTTAATGACGACAATACAGTATCTAAGCAGCAAGTCGTATTAGGCAAAGCGAATCAGAAAACATTGCAGATAATCAAAGGATTAGAAATGGGGCAGCATGTCGTTGTTGCAGGCGTATCGCGATTGCGAGATGGGATGACAGTGGAAGTATTGTCTCAGGAGACGAACAATGAGTGAAGTCAATAGCAAGCCCCAAAGTGACGATCAACAGGGTGATGACCAAATCACTGGAGTGGCGGCTTATTTTATACGAAATAAGGTCATTAGCTGGATGCTATCACTGATCTTTCTTATTGGTGGTGTGTCTGCATTCTTTGGTTTGGGCCGTTTAGAAGATCCTGCCTTTACCATCAAAGATGCCATGGTAGTGACCTCTTATCCGGGAGCGGCGCCTCAGCAAGTGGAAGAGGAAGTGACTTACCCATTAGAGAAAGCGATTCAACAGCTTACCTATGTTGATGAAGTTAACTCTATCTCTAGTCGTGGCCTGTCTCAGGTTACGGTAACGATGAAAAATAATTACGGCCCTGATGATCTTCCACAAATTTGGGATGAACTTCGACGTAAAGTGAATGATTTGAAAGGTCAACTGCCACCCGGGGTAAATGACCCTCAAGTCATAGACGATTTTGGTGATGTTTACGGTATTTTGCTTGCCGTAACGGGGGACGGTTACAGTTACAAAGAGTTACTTGATTACATTGATTACCTAAGGCGAGAGCTAGAACTTGTTGATGGGGTCAGTAAAGTCTCGGTATCCGGCCAACAGCAAGAGCAAGTGTTCATTGAGATATCGATGAAACGGATCAGCTCTCTGGGTTTGTCTCCAAATACTGTATTTAACCTTTTATCCACTCAAAATATTGTTTCAAGTGCAGGTGCTGTAAGGATTGGTGACGAGTACATTCGAATCCATCCAACAGGGGAGTTCCAGAATGTTGAACAGCTCGGTGATTTGATTCTTACGGAAGGTGGCGCTCAAGGGCTTATCTATCTAAAAGATGTGGCGAATGTAACTCGTGGTTATGTTGAAGTGCCTACTAACATCATTGGCTATAACGGGAAGCTCGCACTTAACCTTGGTGTTTCTTTTGCACAAGGCGTGAACGTGGTCGCAGTGGGCGAAGCCTTTGACCGAAGGCTCGCCGAGCTGAAATACCAACAGCCCGTAGGTATTGACATATCTGAGGTTTATAACCAACCCAAAGAAGTCGATAAGTCAGTTAGTGGATTTGTAGTGAGTTTAGGACAAGCGGTTGCGATCGTAATCGTAGTGTTGCTGTTCTTCATGGGATTACGATCGGGTTTGTTGATTGGTTTGATACTGCTATTGACCGTTTTCGGTACCTTCATTTTCATGCAGTACTTCAAAATCGATCTTCAACGTATTTCATTGGGCGCGTTGGTTATCGCGCTGGGGATGCTGGTGGATAATGCCATTGTGGTGGTGGAAGGGATATTGATCGGCACGCAGAAGGGGCGAACCCGAATGCAGGCCGCTACAGATATTGTGACCCAAACCAAATGGCCACTGCTTGGTGCAACGGTTATTGCGGTCACCGCTTTTGCCCCAATCGGTTTGTCTGAAGACTCAACGGGCGAATATTGTGGCACCTTGTTCACGGTTCTACTTATCTCCTTGATGCTGAGTTGGTTTACGGCCATCTCACTCACGCCATTCTTTGCCGATATGTTCTTCAAAGGCCAGAAAGTCGATCCAGATAGTGAAGGTAAAGACCCATACAACGGGATGGTTTTTGTTATCTATAAAAACTTCCTTGAGTTCTGTATGAAGCGTGCGTGGCTCACGATGTTCGTTCTGATTATTGGTTTGGGTGCGAGTGTTTACGGCTTTGGTTTCGTAAAACAAGCCTTTTTCCCATCTTCAACCACGCCGATGTTCCAAGTTGATGTCTGGATGCCGGAAGGTACGGATATTCGAGCGACCAACACCAAACTGAAAGTACTGGAAAGTTGGTTAGCAGAGCAGGACGAAGTTGAACATATCACGACAACGGCGGGTAAAGGTCTGCAACGTTTCATGCTGACTTATGCGCCAGAGAAAAGTTATAGCGCATACGGTGAGATAACGGTTCGTGTGAAGAGTTATGAAGTACTTGAAGGTTTGATGTTGCGCTTTCGTGAGCATGTAAACGGCCAGTTCCCTGAAATTAATTACAAACTTAAGCAGATCGAATTAGGTCCTGGTGGCGGTGCGAAAATTGAAGCGCGAATTGTGGGTTCTGATCCAACGGTTTTACGTTCAATCGCAGCTCAAGTTATGGACATCATGCGTGCTGACAATGGATCGTTTAACGTTCGTCACGATTGGCGTGAAAGAACTAAGGTACTGGAACCTCAGTTCAACGAAAGCCAAGCGCGTCGTTATGGTATTACCAAATCTGATGTGGATGATTTCCTAGCGATGTCTTTCTCTGGTAAATCGATCGGTGTGTACCGTGATGGGACGACGCTGATGCCTATTGTGGCTCGTTTACCTGAAGATGAACGTGTCGATATACGTAACATCGAAGGCATGAAGATTTGGAGCCCAGCATTAAGTGAATACATCCCACTACAACAAGTAACACTAGGCTACGAATTGGAATGGGAAGACCCACTGATCATCCGTAAGAACCGTAAGCGTATGCTGACGGTAATGGCGGATCCTGACCTACTGGGTGAAGAGACAGCGTCAACTTTACAAAAACGCTTACAGCCACAAATAGAAGCAATTGAGATGCCTCCGGGTTACTCATTGGAATGGGGTGGTGAATACGAGTCATCAGCTGACGCTCAAGCGTCACTGTTCACAACTATGCCGTTAGGCTACTTGTTCATGTTCTTAATCACGGTTTTCTTGTTTAATTCGGTGAAAGAGCCTCTGATTGTTTGGTTAACGGTA
The DNA here is from genome assembly GCF_041475145.1 of Vibrio sp. 10N.222.49.A3. Taxonomy (NCBI): domain Bacteria; kingdom Pseudomonadati; phylum Pseudomonadota; class Gammaproteobacteria; order Vibrionales; family Vibrionaceae; genus Vibrio; species Vibrio sp. 10N.222.49.A3. Next base: position 3,498 of record NZ_JBFRVM010000062.1, on the reverse strand, counting down.
CCACTCGCCTTGATAGGAGTAACGACAGGCTTGCTAGCCTTGAATACACCGTTCGGTTTTATGGCGCTTCTGGGCTTCTTGAGTTTGTCTGGAATGCTTCTGAAGAACGGTATCGTACTGCTTGATCAAATTGAGATTGAGATGAAGTCAGGTAAAGACCCATATATAGCGGTTGTTGATGCGGCATTGAGTCGTGTACGTCCTGTATGTATGGCGGCTATCACAACGATTCTCGGTATGATTCCATTGTTACCGGATATCTTCTTCAAGCCAATGGCGGTAACCATCATTTTTGGTTTGGGCTTCGCCACCGTACTGACGCTAATCGTGGTACCTGTGCTGTATCGTCTATTCCATAAAATTGAAGTCTCGTAAGACGAGTGAGTCTTTGAATTAATGCCCCTGTTTAGGGGCATTATCATTTCTGAGTGATTTAAAATAGGTAGCAATAACATGGAAACAAACACTGAAGGTAGAACGTGTGCATGGGCACTGAAGCACGAACTGGAAAGGGAGTACCACGACGCAGAGTGGGGCGTGCCTGTTTATGATGACCAAGTTTTGTTTGAGTTCATTACTTTAGAAGGCGCTCAGGCGGGCCTGAGTTGGATTACGATCCTTAAAAAGCGCGAAGGCTATCGTGCTGCCTTTGATAATTACGATCTAAACAAGTTAGCCGAATTGAATGAAGACAATGTGCCACACGTCATAGAGAACTTTGATGTGGTTAAGCATAAAGGCAAGATTGCCTCTGTGTATAACAACGCTCGAGCAACGCTTGAACTGCAGAAAGAGTTTGGTTCTCTTTCAAACGCCTTATGGCAATTTGTCGATAACAAGGTGATCGAAAACCACTGGATTGAGATGACTCAAGTTCCAGCTTCTACCGAGCAATCCAAAGCGATGAGTAAGTTTTTGAAGAAGAGAGGCTTTAAGTTTGTTGGGGAAACAATCTGTTATGCGTTAATGTATATGTACTTTCTAGGTGTATTTACAATAAATCATCTCTTGAAGCAATCTTCGCTATGGTCATTAACTAACCCACAAGCTTGCATGAAAGCGTAAATCGTTGTTGTACCAAGGAATTTAAAGCCTCTCTTCTTGAGGTCTTTCGCTAAAGCATCTGATTCTTTAGTTGTAGCAGGAGGCATCTCACCTTCAGTATAGGTATTAATCAATGGCTTCCCACCAACAAACTCCCATACGTAATTATTAAAGCTATCGAACTCTTTCTGTATCTCTAGGAAGCGTTGGGCGTTGTTAATAGCAGCTATTATCTTTGCTCTGTTACAAATGATACCAACATCTTGCATCAACTCTTCTACCTTGCTCTCATCAAACTGAGATACCTTGATAGGGTCAAACTCTGCAAAGGCATTTCTATAGCCCTGTCTACGTTTAAGAATTGTGTACCAGCTCAAGCCTGCTTGTGCTGATTCAAGTACTAAGAACTCGAAGAACACCTTATCGTCATAGACAGGTTCTCCCCACTCTTTATCGTGGTACTCAAGATAGTCAGGTTTAGCACCTTCAACCCATAGGCAACGTTTCATAATAGAGCCTTCATAACAGTGAGTGATTAGCTTAACATATGTGTTAATTAAAGAATGCCAATACTCATATTTACCACATGTATATAAACCAAAGCCCCAAGGTGTATGTGTTATGGGGCTTAACTAAGAAGTGTAAAAGGGGGAAGGCGTTACTCTGTAACCCAACCGAATTTCATTGCCATTTTTTTAGCATTACTCGTTAGGCTGTACACAGTAACACTGCCACTAATTGGGCTACGCTGTATCGACGAATTGATAAGATTCTTCTCTAGTAGATTTTCCACATGTCCCTCTGCGAACATCCTAGAACAGTTAAGCATGTTGTGTAAGTCTTGAAAGTAGAAGTTGCTAGTACCAAGCTCGTATCTTTCAACCATCGCCTTTAATAGTTCAGTCTGTTTATCAGTTTACTTTCAGCTGGCTTCGATTCTGCGGTTTGATAGGGGTTAGAACCTAATTCAGGCTTTTTATATAAAGGTGAGCCATGCACTGCTCTCATAAGGTCATCTATAACAGCTTCAAATTCTTTATCATTAGAGAAATCAATATAGAGCTTCGACTTCAAAAATGTGGGTACATCGTTAGTCCCTTGTTGACGGATGATAGGGATTATCTTGTTGTCATCAATTCTAGACATCAGCGAAGACGTCACAATCATCTTCTCATAACCTACACCACCTGTACCTTTGTTGGCTTTATTTACGTAATTGCTTGTACAGACCATTATAACTCGGTCTACCTCCGCTAGTTGAGTTTCCATGAAATGGGGTAAGTCATCACCAGCCCCTAAACTCCACGCATCAATTCGAGCATCGATACCACCATTAACTAACCTAGTAGCAAGGTCGAGAACCCACTGTTTATGCTCAGCATTGTCATGGGAGTATGATAGAAAGACTTTAGGTACTGAAGTGCTCATAAATATATCCTGATAATATTCAATCACTATAATATGAAGGGTACACAAGGCAGTATCAATAGTTACACTCTATATTTTATCGCTAACCAATTGACCTAAATCACAATTAGTCTAATTCATTACTTCTGTAACCTGTTAACTGTTGCTGGCGATATGCCTAGTTGCTTTGCTGTTTGAGCAATAGACAGTGTCTGGCGTAGTTCCTTAACTTGCTCAGAGGTAGCCTTTGAAGGTCTACCAAATTTCTTACCTTTGGCTTTAGCTGCTTCTATACCTTCACGCTGGCGCTCTTTGATTAGCTCTCGCTCCATTTGTGCCACTGAAGCAAGAATGCCTAAGACGCCTTTCTGAGCGGCTGACATCGTAGAGTTGAAGCTTAGACCTTCTTTGATGAACTCAATTGATACTTGTTTAGTCGTTAGCTGTTCAACAATAACAACAGCGTCACCAGCCCCAGAACGGCATACACGGTCTAATGAGTGAATATAGAGCTTATCTCCTTCTCTAAGGTAATTAAGGCACTCAGACCATACAGGGCGGTCTATCGTAGAAGCGCTGCAATGCTCTTCAAATACCTTATCAAACTCCATACCTACTAACTGACGGTCAGTGTTTTGGTCTGTTGTTGATACTCGCTTATAACCTATCGTTGCCATTATTCTATCTCATAAAGTCTTAGGATATATGACTTGTACTATATCAAAAGTCGTTAATCAAGGTTTTGAGATAGAAAATAAAACCTATCTTAAAAGGTATACATATGAGACAGGCGCTAATCATGCATTAAAACATAGCATTAAATGCAGAAACTGTAGATTAGACATAGGATTGCAATTCTATATGCAATTAGAATAGAGCTAGATTAAGTTTGTGAGGAAATGTAGTGATAGCTGACGCTGTAACGTCCATTAGGGCATATTTGTACGAGAAAAATAGTAGCCCATTGCTAGGTAGTGTGGTTGTCTCTTGGCTATTCTGGAACGTATCCGCCCCACGAACCCACGGGGCGACTTGTCAGTGTTTGAA
>NZ_JBFRVM010000061.1:0-45286 GCF_041475145.1 Vibrio sp. 10N.222.49.A3 | reverse complement strand
ATTTCTACTACGTTATCGGCTTCTCATGTAGGCTAGCTACACATCAAAGCCTCTGCCTTATATAAATACCCAGCAACTCGCTGCAAAAATCAGCTCGAAAGAGCAACACGCCCTAGACTGATTCGCCCAGCTTAAAGAAGCTGAGCGATAAAATGCTTTAGAGTATATAGCGGGTTAACCGCCGATTGACGCCAAGTTTGGAGTCATGCCACTGTTGCCATCGTGTAAGAAGTGGCTAACGGACTTGGTTTGAAGCTGAGCCTGAATTCGATCAATGAGCTCTTGCTCTTGTTGATCCTCTTGAATCAGATCTCTCAGTTCAACACCATGGTCGCCAAACAGACATAAGTGAAGTTTACCGGTCGCAGAAACACGCAGTCGGTTACAACTCTCACAAAAGTCTTTCTCGTAAGGCATGATCAAACCGATTTCACCCTTGTAGTCTGGGTGGACAAACACTTGCGCGGGGCCATCATTAACGGCTTTGACTTTTAACAGCCAACCATTAGCAATAAGCTGGTTGCGGATCGCAACGCCAGACACATGGTGTTTATCGAACAACTCGTCCATCTCGCCGGTTTTCATCAGCTCGATAAAACGTAATTGAATAGGTTTGTCTTTGATCCAATTAAGGAAGGCTGGTAATTCCTGACTATTGAGGTCTTTCATCAATACGACGTTGACTTTGACTTGTTCAAAGCCAACCTCAAACGCTTTATCAATGCCTCGCATAACCTCTGTAAACTTATTCTCACCAGTGATCTGATGGAACATGCGCGAATCTAAGCTATCCACGCTCACGTTTATATGGGTTAAACCAGCATCACGCCATTGCCCTACTTGTTTCTCCATGCGGTAGCCATTCGTTGTCGTGGCTACTTTTTCGATGCCTGGAGTAGAAGCAACAGTATGTATGATTTCAGGAAAGTCTTTACGCAGGCTCGGCTCTCCGCCAGTAATGCGGATCTTAGAGGTGCCACAATCTGCAAACGCTTTCACAATACGTTTGATCTCGGGAACACTTAAAAAAGACGAGTTTTTTTGCCCTGACGGTTTATAACCATCTGGCAAGCAGTAAGTACATTTAAAGTTACAGACGTCTGTAACCGACAAGCGCAAGTAATAAAACTTGCGATGGAATCTATCTTCGAATTGTTGCGCCACGGAACACCTTTCCAAACACGGGAGGCATAATCATTTCCAATTAAGCCCTTGTGACAACATGTCACTGGCTCTTGATGCGTATCGGTACAGCAAATACCACTGTGCGACTTAGCATGCGAGAGCTCGGAGTTATGGCAACTGCACGTTATATTCACACGCACAGTAGCTGAGTAATAAAATACTTAATATTTGTACGTGAATCTAGCTCTGATGACAAAAAACGGGTCACATCGGCAAAAAAAACGTATCAAACCCTCAAAATAACTCTTGTTGAGTATCTGACGAGAAGCATTTAACCTAAATTATAGTTGGTAATAATCTAACAAGAACAAAAAATGAATATTTACTCTTCAAAGAAAGTCGTAGCAATCGGTGGAGGCCATGGCTTAGGTCGTATGCTAGCTGCATTAAAAGACTTTGGTAGCAATGCGACTGGCATTGTTGCAACAACAGATAACGGTGGTTCCACCGGAAGAATTCGAGACTGCCAAGGTGGTATTGCTTGGGGAGATACTCGTAACTGTATCAACCAATTAATCACAGAACCTTCGATCAGTTCGATGATGTTTGAATATCGCTTTCGCGGTCAAGGTGAACTCGATGGTCACAACTTAGGTAACCTAATGCTAACGGCACTAGACAACCTTTCCGTTCGCCCATTGGAAGCAATTAACCTAATTCGAAATATGCTCAAGGTCGATGTCAATATCGTCCCGATGACTGAGCACCCTTCCGATCTCACGGCTTTATCAATGGACGGTCGTTGGGTAACTGGCGAAACTAACGTTGATGACATGACAGAAAAGCTGCGCATGATGGACTTATCTCCAGAAGTACCTGCAACCAAAGAAGCTGTTGCTGCAGTTGAGCAAGCAGACTGCATTGCCCTTGGACCAGGAAGCTTTTTAACCAGTGTGATGCCCCCGCTGCTACTGCCAGAAATTGGCAAAGCAATCGCGGAAAATACCAAGGCAAAAGTTATCTTCGTTGAAAACCTTTCGCCAGAGCACGGCCCTGCAGGAAAAATGACGCTTCAAGAACAATTGGAGTGGTGTGAACGTACCTGTAAGGCAAGAAAGATAGACATTGTACTGGGCAATGAACCACACCCTGAATTAGAAGGGCAATGGAATTGTGTGACCACTGATCTTGCCTCTCCTAACCGAGATTGGCGACACGACCGTTTAAAACTCCAACAAGCGATTAGGGATCAACTGGCTTAATGCTTATAGCTTAGGCTAGACGACAGAGACCAGTAAAAACAAAAAAGGAGCATCATGCTCCTTTTTTAGTCTCTTTAATAACTAGCCGCTTTAGAGATCCGTCATCAACTGCTGATATTCAGTGTACGTTGATAACAGGAGCTCTTGCATATCTTGGAAATCAATCTCGGTTACAGGCAATGCTTGCTTCACTTTTGCGTCTAAGCTAATCGCAAAACTACACAAAGAGTCTGCGCCAAAGCTCGCAGCACTGCTTTTAAGTGCGTGGCTTATATCAGCCAGGTACTTAGATGTATCCGACGCTTTATTTATCTCTAGATGTTCGTAGTAGCCTTTCAACTCACCTAAGAAGATTTCCAGCAAAACTGGTACATTCTCTTGCCCTATTTCACCGGCGAGCTCATCAACTTTTTGCTGATTTAATACTTTCGTCATTATGATTTTCTTATTGTTTGGTGATTACTGCTTCGCATTCCACGTTTGCAACTTACGGTATATCGTCGATGGACTGACATCTAAGAAACCGGCCGCGCGGGGAATGTTGCCGTCACACGCTTTTATGGCCTGTTCGATAGCCGTCTTCTCAGTGATCCACAATGGGAAAATATCTTTTACCGTGATGTCTTCGTTCTGCTTCTCTTTCAAGCGCAAGCTGTTTTCAATCGGTTGGTTCAATGGTGGTGGAAGCATGTTGAGAGTAATCTCTTTGCCGTTATTCAATACCACCACGTTCCGTAATACGTTTTGTAGCTGACGAACGTTACCCGGCCACTCATATTGATTAAAGCGATCAAGCACTTCCTGAGCAAAACGCACAAACGCCTTACCTTCCTCAACCGACATGTAACCTAGTAACGAGTACGCAATCTCGATGACATCTTCACCGCGCTCGCGCAATGGCGGCAGGTGCAATGGAATCACGTATAAACGATAGTATAAATCTTCTCTAAAGCGACCTTCTTGTACTTCTTTCCAAGGGTCACGGTTGGTTGCACATACGAAACGAACATCGACACTCTTCATCTTCGAAGAGCCAACTTTTTGAAAAGTACCGGTTTGGATAAAGCGCAGCAGCTTGGTTTGCAGCTCTAAGTCCATTTCGCACAATTCATCAAGGAATAGTGTTCCGCCATCAGCAAGTTCAGCGGCACCTTGACGATCAGTTGCAGCACCGGTAAAGGCGCCTTTAACGTGGCCAAATAGCTCACTTTCAATTAGATCTTTAGGGATAGCCGCACAGTTAATCGCGATGAAAGGCTTGTCACCACGCTTGCTCGCCGCATGAATAGCTTCTGCACATACCTCTTTACCCGTACCACTTTCACCCGTGATGAAAATACTGGCTTTACTCGATGCTGCAGAGTCGATAGTTCGGTAAACCTGCTGCATGGTTTGGCTACTACCAATGAAGCCTTGGTAATTTTGGTTTCCCGGATGTTCCGAGCTATTTTTAAGTTTGGTGGCTTTGCGGATCGCGTTGTTCACCGTAATACGGAGTCGGTCGGCTTCACACGGCTTGATAAGGAAATCTTGAGAACCATGACGCATGGCTTCTACGGCGGTATCGATAGAACCGTGAGCCGTCATGAAGATAACCGGAACTTCAGGGTATTTTTGTTTTACAGCAAATAGCACGTCCATACCCGTCATGTCAGGCAGACGTAGATCTAATAAAATAAGGTCTGGGATTCGATGATTCAAACTCTCGATTGCATCGCGGCCAGTGCCGACAATGTTGATATCAATTTCGAGCGGTGTAAGATACGAGCGATATAAAGCTGCTACCGAAGCGGTATCCTCGACCATCAACAAATACTTCGATTTGTTATCTAGCGTTTTTGATTGCATATCCTAGCCATTTATAATTTGCATTTCTTATTATAGTCGCATTCCGCTTTGCATTATGCAAATTAGCCACAATATTTGTAGTGTGTTTTTTTACTTACTTCAAATAATCAATGTTTTATCTATCTGGCACGAACGATGCAACGGTATAAATGACCTTCGGGTCACCTAGCCAACTGACGTTGTTAGTGGACCGAGTGTTCACAAACGTAAGCCAGTAGAACATTTACTACTGGCTGTTTTTTTGCCTGAAACACTCTCAATTCTTGTCTTGAGGGGATCAACTTCTTAAGTGAAAAGTGAGATTAGCTGTTGGTAATAAACTGCTTTCTTAGTTGCTCAATTTCATCACGCTTCTGTGCTGCCAATTCAAATTCTAGGTTCTGAGCATGCTGATACATCGCAGCTTCTAGCTTGCTGATCTCTTTATCAAGCTGTTGCGGTGTAAGTACTGCATAACTTTCAGAAGGCTCTGCAACCTTAGATAGAGGAACTTGCTTCGATTGGCGCTGCTGCTTCGACTTGGTTAGATCACCCAGCTCCATAATATCTTTGATATTACGTTTAAGCGCTTGTGGCGTGATACCTTGCTCTTCGTTATAGGCTTGCTGTTTCTCACGACGACGATCAGTTTCATCAATCGCTTTTCTCATTGATTTGGTAATCGAGTCACCATACAAGATAGCTCGACCTTCCAAGTTACGAGCTGCACGACCAATGGTTTGAATCAGAGAACGCTCAGAACGTAAGAAACCCTCTTTATCAGCATCAAGAATCGCCACCAGCGACACTTCAGGCATATCCAAACCTTCACGAAGTAAGTTAATGCCCACTAACACGTCGAACTCGCCCAAACGTAGGTCTCGAATGATCTCTACACGCTCAACGGTATCGATATCTGAATGCAAGTAACGAACCTTAACACCATGCTCACTAAGGTATTCGGTTAAGTCTTCTGCCATTCGTTTAGTTAGCGTCGTGACAAGCACACGCTCTTCCTTAACAGAACGTATTCTTATCTCAGACAGTAAATCATCAACTTGAGTAGCGACAGGCCTTACTTCAATAACCGGGTCAAGTAAGCCAGTAGGACGCACCACTTGATCAGCAATCTCACCATCTGATTTCTCAATCTCATAATGACCCGGCGTGGCCGACACAAAAATCGTTTGCGGGGCTATAGACTCAAATTCTTCAAACTTCATTGGACGGTTATCCAATGCCGAAGGCAGACGGAAACCAAACTCAACTAGAGTTTCCTTACGCGAACGGTCACCTTTATACATGGCGCCAATTTGCGGCACGGTCACGTGTGACTCATCGATAATCAACAGACCATCATCAGGCAAGTAATCAAATAACGTCGGAGGCGCTTCCCCTTCAGCACGGCCACTCAAGTATCGTGAATAGTTTTCGATACCAGAACAGAAGCCAAGCTCGGTCATCATCTCGATATCAAACTGAGTTCTTTGAGAGATACGCTGTTCTTCTAGAAGCTTATTATTGTCTTTTAAATATTGAGCTCTATCACGCAACTCATCCTTAATCTTCTCAATCGCTTCAAGGATTTTCTCTCGTGGAGTGACATAGTGCGTTTTTGGATAAACCGTAAAGCGAGGCAGGTCTCTTTGCTTAACCGCACCAGTTAGTGGGTCAAAGATACTGATGCAATCCACTTCATCATCGAACATTTCAATTCGCACGGCATCTTGGTCAGATTCAGCCGGGAAGATATCAATCACTTCACCACGCACGCGGAATTGACCTCGTTCAAATGCGACGTCGTTTCTTGAATATTGTAGCTCCGCCAAACGGCGCAAAATATCACGCTGATCCATGACCTCACCACGACTCAAGTGAAGCATCATTTTCAAATACGATTTAGGATCACCAAGACCATAGATAGCCGATACAGAAGCCACAATGATGGCGTCTTTTCGCTCTAATAAGGCCTTGGTCGCCGAAAGTCTCATCTGCTCGATATGAGCATTCACCGACGCATCTTTCTCAATGAACGTATCCGTGGTTGGTACATACGCTTCAGGCTGGTAGTAATCGTAGTAAGATACGAAGTACTCAACGGCATTATTTGGAAAGAAGGATTTCATCTCACCATAAAGTTGAGCAGCCAACGTCTTATTCGGTGCTAACAGAATGGCAGGTCTTTGTGATTGGGAAATGACATTGGCAAGCGTAAAGGTTTTACCCGAGCCCGTTACCCCTAATAGAGTTTGATGCGCCAAACCAGAATCTAGTCCATCTAGTAATTTGGTAATTGCCGTCGGCTGGTCACCGGACGGACTGTAGTCCGATACCAAGTCAAAGAGTTTACTCATAGGTCGCCATTTCCATACTGTTTATTTAATCAGGTCATTGTCACTCTAGGAGGAGTGTCGTTGCAACTATTATCTAGAGAAATGCATCTTAAGATTAGATATCAGTTATAGCTTTTATTTTTGGAACTTGGTATTATCTGTGCCCCTGCAAGATCTCTTCAGCTAAATTACTCGATTTTTAATCCACTACTTTTCCCCAAAAAATCTAAAAATAGCACTTGTTTTACTGTTTATTTTATAATCTTAAAAAGTTATACAATCGTAATGTTTCGATATAAAACTTTTAAATACATCACGTTACCGCAGATTTTAACATTTTCAGATTTATCCCAATTATTGTTGTTAAAGTTTCACGCACATACTTATCCACAATTTTGGTGGATAACTAAAGCAAAGCTAAATCTGATAAGGCGTTCAAGAAAGTAAAGTTTTTTATCTTGTTTTTTTCTGCTATTTTTTATTGACAGAAAATAGGAGTCTTATTAGAATTCGCGTCGCTAACAAGCAATTCCCCTTTAGTTCAGTTGGTAGAACGGCGGACTGTTAATCCGTATGTCGCAAGTTCAAGTCTTGCAAGGGGAGCCAAATTCAGAAAAAAGCTCAATCGAAAGATTGGGCTTTTTTCGTATATAACTGCGACTAACTTGTTCCAAGTTAATGTCACAAACCTAGCCGCCCGCGTTCAAGTCTCGACAAGGGGGCCAAATTTAAAGAAGCCGCATCACTCGATGCGGCTTTTTGCGTTTTAACGTACTCACTTTCCTAAAAGCCCTCTAAGCAACCGAGCAACAGCCTTGAGTTAGCAACAATCAATTGACTCAAAAGTTCGCTATTTACTTCAACCAATTTCGACCTTTTGGCCGAAGACAAAAGTGAAATCACTGAGTACTCAAATGATCAGACAAAGATCATTGTGATATACCGCTGCACGCTCACACCGTCAAAATCTATGTCTATACTTACTGCAGCTTTGGTAATCAATCGATTACCTGATGTTTTTTTCACCAAGTGTCTAAATCCCTAGTGATCCTTGGTTGTTATTAGGTGAGCAAAACAGGATAATATCGGGATCGGAATCTCAAGAATTAATCCATTATGACCGAATACCTTTTGTTGTTGGTCGGCACAGTGCTAGTCAATAACTTTGTGCTAGTGAAGTTTTTAGGGCTATGTCCATTTATGGGCGTCTCCAAGAAGTTGGAGACTGCTATTGGCATGGGCCTCGCGACGACTTTCGTTCTAACGTTAGCGTCGGTATCTGCATACCTAGTAGAAACCTACATCCTTACCCCTCTGGGTATTGAATACCTGCGTACCATGAGTTTCATCTTGGTTATTGCGGTGGTTGTTCAATTTACGGAAATGGTCGTTCACAAAACTAGCCCTACCCTTTATCGCCTATTGGGTATCTTTCTGCCTCTTATCACCACCAACTGTGCGGTATTAGGTGTGGCACTTCTGAACATCAATGAAAACCACAACTTCATTCAGTCGATCATCTATGGTTTCGGCGCAGCGGTTGGTTTCTCTCTTGTATTGATCCTATTTGCTGCGATGCGTGAACGTATTGCGGTTGCTGATGTTCCAATGCCATTCAAAGGCGCGTCGATTGCGATGATCACAGCAGGCCTAATGTCTCTGGCATTTATGGGCTTTACTGGGTTGGTGAAGTAAGAATGAGTACCATCTTAATTGCAATCATTGCACTCGCCGTTTTAGCCGCTGTTTTTGGCGCTATTTTGGGCTTTGCTTCTATCCGTTTTAAAGTTGAAGCCGATCCGATCGTCGATCAAATCGACACTATTTTACCGCAAACTCAATGTGGCCAGTGTGGCTACCCTGGTTGTCGCCCATACGCAGAGGCGATCGCTAACGGAGACAAGATCAACAAATGTCCTCCTGGCGGCCAAGCAACTATTGAAAAGCTAGCAGATTTAATGGGCGTAGAAGTTGAAGACTCCGTTCATGACTTAGATAACAAAGTAAAAACCGTTGCCTTCATCCATGAAGATATGTGTATTGGCTGTACCAAATGCATTCAAGCTTGCCCTGTCGACGCCATTGTTGGTGGCACCAAGGCACTTCACACAGTAATCAAAGATGAATGTACAGGTTGTGATCTATGTGTCGCACCGTGCCCTACTGACTGTATCGAAATGATTCCAGTGGCAACAACGACTGAAAATTGGAAATGGCAGATGAACATCATTCCTGTTACTGATATCACTAACCAAGCAACTGATGCGACCGCGTCAGAGCCTAAGGCATAGGGTTAGTATGATCTCTTTAATTGAACAAATTCGCACGGGCTCAATTTGGAACTTCCCGGGCGGTGTGCACCCTGCTGAAAACAAGAAACAGTCGAATACTACTGATATCGTGCATGCAAGGCTCCCAGAAGAAATCGTTCTTCCAGTGAAACAGCACATCGGTAAGCCTGGTAACTTATTGGTTGCTGTCGGTGATGCCGTACTCAAAGGTCAACAACTGACGGCCTTAGAGACTGGTTTTACTTTGCCAGTACATGCACCAACATCGGGTGTGATTACCGCTATCGAACCACGAACCACCGCTCACCCTTCTGGCTTGAGCGACGTGTGCGTGGTTATTAAACCTGATGGCTTAGACGCTTGGATTGAAAAAAATCCAGTTGAAGATTTCTCGACAAAGACCTCTGACGAACTGCTTGATGTGATTCGCCAAGCTGGTATTTCAGGCATGGGCGGCGCAGGCTTCCCTACGGCTAAGAAGCTTCAATCAGGCTTAGGTCGTACCGACATTTTGATCGTCAATGCTGCGGAATGTGAACCTTACATCACCTCTGATGACAAGTTGCTTCAAGAACATGCCGACGAAGTATTAAAAGGCATCGAAGTGGTTGAACACATTCTTCAACCAAAGCTGACGGTTATCGGCATTGAAGACAACAAACCAGACGCGATAAAAGCACTTGAGATTGCAGCGAAAGACAAAGATATCGTCATTCGTGTTATCCCAACTAAATACCCTTCAGGTGGTGAGAAACAGCTGATAAAGATCCTTACTAATAAAGAGGTTCCGGCTGGCGGCATCCCTGCAGACATTGGTGTTTTGGTTCAGAACGTCGGCTCTCTTTACTCGATTAAGCGAGCGGTAATTGACGGCGAACCTGTGGTTAACCGCGTTGTGACATTAACCGGTAAAACCTTTAAGCAACCTCGTAATGTTTGGGCGCTATTAGGCACACCAGTACATGAGTTACTTGAAGAGTTTGGCTACAAAGCCGATAAAAAGCTTCCGCGTTTGATTTTGGGTGGCCCTATGATGGGCTTCACCTTGCCACATGCCAATGTGCCAATCACTAAAACGTCGAACTGTATTTTAGCGCCAACGCGTCGTGAGATCTCTCCAAGCACTTACGAGATGGAATGTATTCGTTGTAGCGCGTGTGCCGAGGCTTGCCCCGCATCACTTCTTCCTCAACAACTGCAATGGCATGCGAAAGCCAACGAGTTGGATAAGTGTGAAGAACTGAATATTAAAGACTGTATTGAATGCGGTGCTTGTGCATTTGTCTGCCCAAGTGAAATTCCTCTTGTTCAGTACTACCGCCAAGCAAAAGCTGAGATCAAAACTCGAAAAGATGAAGCCGCTGCAGCAGAGCGCGCCAAGATTCGTTTCGAAGAGAAAAACGCTCGTATGGAGCGTGACAAAGCAGAACGTGAAAACCGCTTTAAGAAAGCAGCTGACAACCGTCGTAAAGATATGAAATCTGCGGATGGTGATGATGCGATTGCAGCTGCGATTGCTCGCGTTAAAGCGCAAAAAGCCGCGGCAGACCAAGCTCCTGTTGCGGAACCAGCGGTGAAACCTGCGGTTGCTGCTGCGATTGCCAAGGCAAAAGCAAAACAAGCTGCGGCTCAGAAAGCGGATAGCGCTGAACCAGACAATTCTGAAATGTCGAAACTGCGTGAAGAACGTAAACGACAAGCTCGAGAGCGCAAGGCACAACAAGCAGCAACTGATGCTCCTGCTGAAAAATCAGGTGACGCTAAGAAAGACGCGGTTGCTGCGGCTATTGCTCGCGCTAAAGCCAAGAAGGCTCTACAAGTGGAATCTTCTACTCAAACAGAAAGCGAGGCTCCAGTTGCAAGTACTGGCGATGCTAAGAAAGATGCTGTCGCTGCGGCTATTGCTCGCGCTAAAGCCAAGAAAGCACAACAAACAGAATCAGCTTCTGAAGCTCCGGTTGAAAAATCAGGTGACGCTAAGAAAGATGCTGTCGCTGCTGCAATAGCTCGTGCTAAAGCCAAGAAGGCTCAACAAGCTGAATCTTCTACTCCAACAGCAAGCGAAGCTCCGGTTAAAAGTTCTGGCGATGCTAAGAAAGATGCTGTTGTTGCAGCTATCGCTCGTGCTAAAGCGAAGAAAGCACAACAAGCAGAATCAGCTGCTCAAACCGAAAGTGAAGCTCCAGCTAAAAGCTCTGGCGATGCCAAGAAAGATGCTGTCGCTGCGGCTATTGCTCGCGCTAAAGCCAAGAAGGCTCAACAAGCTGAATCTTCTACTCCAACAGCAAGCGAAGCTCCGGTTAAAAGTTCTGGCGATGCTAAGAAAGATGCTGTCGCTGCGGCTATTGCTCGCGCTAAAGCAAAGAAAGCACAACAAGCTGAATCTTCTACTCAAACAAAAAGCGAAGCTTCAGCTGAAAGCTCTGGTGATGCAAAAAAAGATGCAGTCGCTGCAGCTATTGCTCGCGCCAAAGCGAAGAAAGCACAGCAAGCTAAGCAGGTCGAAGCAGAAGCAATCGCTCCTGAAATAGAAGTGGAAGCTGAAATTCAATCAGAACCAGTGGATCCTAAAAAAGCTGCTGTTGCCGCTGCAATAGCTCGCGCTAAAGCAAGAAAGGCACAACAAGCGAAACAGGAAGAATCAGCAGAAACACCTGAATCTGTGGTTGAACCTGTAGTTGAATTAAAGGCTGAAACTCAACAAGAACCAGTCGACCCTAAAAAAGCAGCGGTTGCTGCAGCGATTGCTCGTGCTAAAGCAAGAAAGACGCAGCAAGAGCAAGACAAAAAGAATAATGAGGAGAAAGAGTAGTGGCCTTCTTTATCGCCAGCTCACCGCACGCGCACAATCGTAGAAGCACCCCCGATCTCATGAAATGGGTCGCTATTTGTGCATTGCCAGGTCTACTAGCTCAAACCTACTTCTTTGGATGGGGTACGCTCATCCAGTTAGTATTTGCTATTGCACTTGCTGTTACCTTTGAAGCCGCTGTAATGCTGCTAAGAAAACGCCCGCCAGTGATGGCATTGCGTGATTACAGTGCGGTTGTGACCGCTTGGCTGCTCAGTGTCGCTATTCCCCCACACTCTCCGTGGTGGATTCTAGTCATAGGTATGTTCTTCGCTATCATCATCGCAAAACACCTTTATGGCGGCCTTGGGCAAAACCCATTTAACCCTGCGATGGTGGCTTACGTTGTTTTGCTGATCTCATTCCCAGTTCAAATGACCAGCTGGAATGCGCCGACCAGTTTAACTGCTGAAGCTACGAGCTTTGTTGACTCCTTCTTGATGATCTTTACTGGTTTCAATAATGAAGGCTTGTCTTTACAACAAGCACGCCTTGGTATTGATGGCACCACTATGGCGACGCCACTCGATGCCTTCAAAACCGCACTAACGGCAGGTAACACGGCTTCTGAAGCTCTGTCTCAACTTCAATTTAGTTGGTTAGCTGGCGTGGGTTGGGAATGGGTAAACCTTGCTTACCTTATTGGTGGCTTAGTGCTTATCAAGCAACGCGTGATTCAATGGCATATCCCAGTAGCGTTTCTGGGAAGCTTGACCCTATTTAGCCTAGTGTTCTTGATGTTCACTCCTGGCGAGACCGCATCACCGACCATTCATCTATTGTCTGGTGCGACTATGCTCGGCGCATTTTTCATTGCGACCGACCCAGTTTCAGCATCCACGACAGTCAAAGGTCGCTTGGTGTTTGGTGCTCTGATCGGCGGTTTAGTCTTTATCATCCGCAGTTGGGGTGGTTTCCCTGATGGCGTGGCGTTTGCTGTATTGTTAGCCAACATGTGTGTTCCACTGATTGACTACTACACCAAACCTCGTACATACGGCCACTAAAGGGAGCGGATACCATGCTAAATGCAATTAAGAAAAATGGCCTTGTACTCGCGATTTTTGCTTGTGCTTCAACAGGTTTGGTCGCGGTAACTCACTACCTGACCAAAGATCAGATTAAGCAGCAAGAACAGGCTCAATTACTGTCCGTGCTTAATCAAGTGATCCCGCACGATCTGCACGATAATGAACTGTTTTCAGCCTGTACTCTGGTTCAAGCAGAAGAGTTGGGGACTGAACAAGCGATGCCAGCTTACATTGCTAAACTCAATGGTGAGCCAAGCGCGATTGCGATCGAAGCGATTGCACCCGATGGTTACAACGGCGCGATTAAGGTCATTGTTGGAATGAAAATCGATGGTACCATTTTAGGTACTCGCGTTCTTTCCCACCAAGAAACACCGGGATTGGGTGATAAGATTGATCTTCGTGTTAGTGATTGGATTCTTTCATTTGCCGGTAAGCAAGTAACCGAGTCGAATCTTGACCGTTGGAAGGTTCGTAAAGATGGTGGTGACTTTGACCAGTTCACTGGCGCAACCATTACGCCAAGAGCTGTCGTTAAGTTAGTGAAGCAAGCGGTGCAGTACGTTAACCAAAACAACCAAGCATTGCTTGCTCAACCTCTAAATTGTGGTGGTGAATAATGAGTGATCATAAAACACTAATTAAAAATGGCATGTGGTCCAACAACCCTGCCCTAGTGCAACTCCTTGGCTTATGTCCGCTGCTGGCTGTATCGTCAACAGTCACTAACGCACTTGGCCTAGGCATTGCTACCTTGCTTGTACTGGTCGGCTCAAACGTTGCTGTTTCTTTGGTTCGTAATCACGTACCAAAAGAAGTGCGTATCCCAGTATTCGTAATGATCATTGCCTCGCTAGTAACGTGTGTTCAATTACTGATGAACGCTTACGCCTATGGGCTTTACCTCTCTTTGGGTATCTTCATCCCGCTGATCGTAACCAACTGCATCATCATTGGTCGTGCGGAAGCCTTCGCTTCAAAGAATGAAGTGCTACCAGCGGCTCAAGATGGTTTCTGGATGGGTCTAGGCATGACATCGGTATTGGTTGTGTTAGGTGCGATGCGTGAGATTATTGGTAACGGCACTCTATTTGATGGCGCAGACCTGCTGCTTGGTGACTGGGCTTCGGTGTTACGAATCCAGATATTCCAATTTGATAACAGCTTCTTGTTAGCCCTGCTTCCACCGGGTGCCTTCATTGGTGTTGGTTTCTTAATTGCTTTGAAAAACATCATCGATAACCAAGCAAAATCTAGACAACCAAAACAAGAAAAACCAGTCATTGAACGCGCTCGCGTTACCAATGCCTAATAAGTTAAATTAGCTTAAACCCCGCTGAGTTGGCTCAATCACTCAGCGGGAAAATCAGATCTAAACAGTACATATAATAATGACGCTCATAAGAGCGCGTAACCGATGATAAAGCAGAAGCAATCCAAGCTTCATGCCCTAACTATTTGAAAGTAATGTCGCTATGAACAATGTAAAACGAGTAGAAATACTTGAGCGTTTAAGAGAAAACAATCCAAAGCCAGAGACTGAGCTTAACTGGAACAGTCCATTCGAACTACTGATTGCCGTTCTATTGTCTGCACAAGCAACCGATGTCAGCGTGAACAAGGCGACGGATAAGCTGTACCCTGTAGCCAATACTCCACAAGCTATTTTCGACCTAGGTGTTGATGGTTTAAAAGAGTACATCAAGACCATCGGCCTATTTAACTCAAAAGCAGAAAACACCATCAAAACGTGTCGTATGCTGCTTGACCTACATAATGGTGAAGTACCGGAAGATCGCGCTGCATTAGAAGCTCTTCCAGGTGTCGGTCGTAAAACAGCAAACGTAGTGTTAAACACCGCTTTCGGTTGGCCAACGATTGCCGTTGATACTCACATCTATCGCGTATCAAACCGCACTAAGCTAGCGATGGGTAAAACCGTCGACGATGTCGAAGCAAAACTACTTAAAGTTATCCCAAAAGAATTCAAACTGGATGTCCACCATTGGCTCATTCTTCATGGACGTTACACCTGTGTCGCACGTAAACCACGCTGTGGCAGCTGTATCATTGAAGACTTGTGTGAGTTCAAGGAAAAAACCGACGTCTAGGCTAGCTCTAAGCGAATGAAGCTAAGAAGCTAAGAAGCTAAGAAGCTAAGAAGCTAAGAAGCTAAGAAGCTAAGAAGCTAAGAAGCTAAGAAGCTAAACAATGCCGCATTTTTCTAGCGGCATAAAACAGAATTACAAAAACGTATACATAATTAAAGCTAGGAGCAAATCATGTCAAACGGCCGTATTTTACACACCATGCTACGCGTTGGTGATCTAGACAAGTCTATCGAGTTCTACACCAATGTAATGGGCATGCAGCTGTTACGTAAGAACGAGAATAAAGAGTACGAATACACACTGGCTTTCGTTGGCTTTGGTGACGAATCTCAAGGCGCTGTGATTGAGCTGACTTACAACTGGGGCACGACTGAATATGACCTTGGCTCAGCTTTTGGTCACGTTGCTATCGGAGTTGATGACATCTACACAACGTGTGACGCGATTAAAGCAGCAGGCGGTAATGTGACACGTGAAGCGGGCCCTGTAAAAGGCGGCTCTACTCACATCGCATTCGTTAAAGATCCTGACGGCTACATGATTGAGCTTATTCAGAACAAACAAGCAAGTGCTGGTCTAGAAGGTTAACCCTTCGTAGCCTCTGCAATATTTGGCTATGGAATAAACACTATAAGCGAGCATAAAGCTCGCTTTTTTTGTAGCTCTATTAATAATCGATATTCTTTACTAATTATTACAACATTCTCACTGATGAAACTTTACATGATAATAATTATCATTTAAATTAAGTCCCCTATTGATTAGTGAGGTAACACAATGATTAGCGAATGGGAAAAACACACGTTACTTGCCGATACGGCATTGCAGCTCGACGATCCTGTACAAAGTATTCTTCACTATCAGCAAGCATTGAGTTTAAGCGAAAAAATTACTGAACGTACCGATATCCAAGCGGACGAGCGCTTACTTATCTCTGTGATTTCTTGTCACAACCTCGCTCAGTTTTGGCGATGGGCCGGCGATACTGAATATGAACTCAAGTATCTCCAATTGGCTTCAGAAAAAGTACTGACACTGATCCCGCAATGTCCCAATACGCAATGTTCAAGCTTCATTGACTCAATTGGTTGCTGTAAGAAAGCCCTTATCGATTTCATGAAACGCCATCCCAACCCTAAAATTGCTTCTATGGTGGAAAAGATCGATACCGCGACCAACTGTGAAATGATCGCCCGCTTCCGCTTGAACTAAACAAATTACGTTTAAACAACGACTCAAATTTAAAATATAAAAAAGCCCGTCATCAGTGAAGACGGGCTTTGTCATTTCAAAACGAGCTATTGTTCAGATTACACCTGTGTGCGACCTAAAGAGATAACAACACGTCGGTTTTTGTCTTTACCAATTGGCGAGTTGTTGTCAGCAATTGGACGACGCTTACCATAACCTTGTACTTGAATACGGTCTTCTGGCAAGCCTAGAGATTTAAAGTACTCTCTTAATGATTCCGCTCTGCGCTCTGAAAGATTCTGGCTAATACCTTTGCTATCGACGGAATCGGTGTATGTAGCCACCAGCACAAGGTCGATGTCTTGGTTATAGCGAACATAGTCGGCAATCTGGCTGAGTCTCTTACGTGAAGACTTATTCAACTGATCGCTGTTACGATCGTAGTGCAAGATAGTAAAAGAGATATCTTCGAAGCTGTAAGGCAATAAGTTGGCGATACAGTCACTGAACACATTGTACTTCTCTTGGAATAATACCGATGATAGTGCAACTTCGATTCGCTGATCTCGGCTCTGCCACTCTTGATAGCTGAATGTCGGGTAACGCCCTTTCTCCAACTCACTCAAAATACCCCAAGCGGTTTGACCACCAACATAGCCATCAAATTGTTGGAAGAACTTAATGGTCGTCATGCGGTCAGCACTTTCGCCCGGACGCCAAGCTGGCGGCATAGAGATCAAGCTTACATTGCGTGTCGCACCCATTGGGCGACGCATTTTAAGCTCAAAATCCAAAATGATTTTTTTACTCGCGCGAGATGAAAACTCAGCATCACCGAAGTTGGGGATAGGGTGAACCAAGCGACATTCTAGTGGCGTGTTAGCCACCATCTCCCACGTCGACTGTAGAGGAGATGCTCCGTAACGCTTTGCTTGTGCCAATACCGATGACGACATAAGTAGCGAAAATAGCATTGAACCTGTTATGAGTTGTTTCTTCATAAAGTGGAGTATCTCTTAAGCAATTCGTTTAACAATGCAGCCAATTGCCGCATTTTTCCATCACGTTTGAATATGCAATTATCAAGCCGAAATAGGTCGGCTAATTTATGATTTATTGCCCTTCCCTAGTTTTTATCACTGCTATTATCTGCAATAATGCTGCCTTAATCACACATATTTGGGCTAACATGACTGTAGAAAACGAAGCTCTGACCCTTAAAAAACGCTTTCGTGGCTATTTCCCAGTGGTCATCGACGTGGAAACCGCAGGGTTTAACGCTGAAACCGATGCATTATTAGAAATCTGTGCCATTACACTAAGAATGGATGAGAACGGAGATCTGCACCCTGCATCAACGCTTCATTTTCACATTGAGCCTTTTGAAGGCGCAAATATAGAGCAGGCAGCATTAGACTTTAACGGAATTAAAGACCCATTTAGCCCATTACGTGGTGCTGTGTCGGAACAAGAAGCCCTTAAAGAAATCTACAAGCTTGTGAGAAAAGAACAAAAAGCTTCAGATTGCAGTCGCGCAATCATGGTCGCTCACAATGCTACGTTCGATTTAAACTTCGTTAATGCAGCAAGTGAGCGTTGTAAGCTTAAACGCGTCCCTTTCCATCCATTTGCAACTTTTGACACTGCAGCCCTTAGTGGTCTTGCCTACGGTCAAACCGTTTTGGCTAAAGCTTGCCGCACTGCGGGGATGGAATTTGACAACAAAGAAGCACACTCTGCTTTGTATGATACGCAAAAAACCACAGAGTTATTTTGCGGCATAGTAAACAAATGGAAAGCCCTTGGTGGTTGGCCTCTTGTTGACGAAGAATAACAAATAGAGTCGGTAAACGTTCACTCGTATTGCCTTCATAAAAAACACAACATCCCGAGAATAATATGAATCCTGTTGTAATTTCAGTTTGCATCATGCTTGTTTTAGCTTTGATGCGCGTAAACGTTGTCGTGGCTCTCACGTTCAGCGCAATTATCGGTGGCGTAGCCTCTGGTATGAGTGTGAACGATGCTGTAGCAGCGTTCGAAAGTGGATTAGGTGGCGGTGCAACTATCGCACTTAGCTACGCAATGCTTGGTACCTTTGCTGTTGCTATCTCTCGTTCTGGTATCACAGATCTACTCGCTCAAAGCGTCATTAAGCGCATTCACGGCAAAGAGAACAGTGCGGCATCTAATGGTCTAAAATATGGCATCCTTGCGTCTTTGATCTTAGTGACCATGTCTTCGCAAAACGTGATTCCTGTGCATATCGCCTTCATCCCAATTTTAATCCCACCTCTATTAGGCGTATTCGCAAAAATGAACCTAGACCGTCGTCTGGTTGCGTGTGTACTTACTTTTGGCCTGATTACTCCGTATATGGTTCTACCTATCGGTTTTGGTGGCATCTTCCTAAACAACATCTTGCTTAAAAACCTTCACGACAACGGTCTTGAAAACGTAGTAGCAAGCCAAGTACCAATGGCGATGTTGTTACCGGCAGCTGGTATGATCTTTGGTCTTCTTACGGCAGTATTCTTTACTTACCGTAAGCCACGTCAATACAAAGAAACGTCTCATACTGTTGTTTCAACCGAAGTGAAAGAGATCAACAAGAAGCACATCCTAGTGGCTGCTGCGGGTATTGTTGCTGCACTAACGGTTCAACTATCGACAGGTTCTATGATCATCGGTGCTTTGGCTGGTTTCATGGTATTCACCTTCGGTGGTGTAATCGCTTGGAAAGAGACACACGATGTCTTCACTAAGGGCGTTCACATGATGGCAATGATCGGTTTCATCATGATTGCAGCGGCAGGTTTTGCAGCGGTAATGAAGCAAACTGGTGGCGTTGAATCTTTGGTTGAAGCGCTTTCAACCAGCATCGGTGACAACAAGCCTCTAGCGGCACTGCTTATGCTAATTGTTGGTCTATTGGTAACTATGGGTATTGGTTCTTCGTTCTCTACGATTCCAATCCTTGCAACTATCTACGTTCCACTAGCAGCAGCATTTGGTTTCTCACCTATGGCAACGATCGCTCTAGTAGGTACAGCTGCAGCGCTTGGCGATGCTGGCTCTCCAGCTTCTGACTCAACCTTAGGTCCAACATCGGGTCTTAATGCTGATGGTCAACACGAGCACGTATGGGAAACCGTAGTACCGACGTTCCTACACTACAACATCCCACTGATCGTATTCGGTTGGATTGCAGCCATGGTTCTGTAATTAGGTTCTGTAGTTAAAGAATCCTACGCTCACTTTTATAAAGACCGCCTCGTGCGGTCTTTTTTGTATTTAGTCTCTTTCCCCTTTTATTTCCAACTTTAGAAACACGCTAACCTTCTGAACCAACATCACTCCCTATACATTATTCCGTACGCATTGATGTGCAACTTGTGGCTATTCATTGAATTCACTCCTACACTTAAGTGTTTAATAAATAAGCCGCTAATTCATAGACGACAAAGTGGCAAGGCTCAATACGTCAGAAGGCTACTATATGGATATACTCGCCCGATCGCGCTACCTCATCGTTGATGACAGCAGCGTCATTCAAAGTGCTACCCGCGCACTACTTATCAAGTTAGGCGTGCCTAACAACAATGTGATTAGCGCATCCAATGCACAAAACGCGATTGAGGCTTGTCGCGCACATCGATTCGACATCTTATTAATTGACCACGATTTAGGCTCAGGAAGCAATGGCTTGCAGTTGCTTGAGTTCTTGCAGCAAAAAGAATTAATCCGGCCACAAACGATCGTCTTTATCGTCACAGGCAATGACAGCCAAGATACCTTCTTTGGTTATGCTAACTTAGAACCTGATGGTTATTTGATTAAGCCAATACGTGCAGATGACATCATAAAAAGAGTCACATCCGCACTCTCTCGGCAGCAATACTTTTCGACATTAGAGCAGGCCTTTTTAAAGAATGGCCTCAATGCGGTAAAGCCACTCTTTGGCAAAGCCCCTGATCCGTCGACACTGAAAGATGCCATTATTTATATGGCGAATATTCTGATAAAAAACCAACAACTCGATGACGCACAAGCCATGTTGAATGGGCTATTGCAGCTCCATGATTACCTGCCCGCTAAAGTTAAGCTCATTGAAATACATATCCTCAAGCAGCACTATCACGACGCACTCCGTCAAATCGATGGCCTAATAGAAAGCAACCCGCGCAATATCAAACTTCAGCAACTTAAGGTCAAGATCTGTCTCAATACCAGTGATTTCGAATCAGCGAGCGAACTGATTGACCAAGTACTCACCGTGAACAGCAGTAATATTGAGTTAACCAACACCATGGTCTGGCTGCAGTTGCTAGATAAAAATGTCACACAAGCGACCCAACATCTCAAATCTCTCGCACAACTCATTCCTCACTCAATTTGGGATTCTACAGGTAAGCGAGCACTCATCTTATGGGCGGATAGTTTGGCGCTCACCCACGAAGAACTAACACTTTGGAAACCTGAAGCGACTTGGCAGAGGCTTTCTCACTCTGAAAAGTCTTACGCATTGAGCAAGCCGCTTCTAAAGCTTTGTCGTACCTTACAACTGATTCAACTCGATCAACATGAGGTTGCGACAGAGTGCATTGAGAGTATTTCGATAAACGAGTTTTCAGGCAATGATGTCGACGCGTTCTTCTTGTTGGCGCTGTGTTATCAAGCCTTAGGATTACAAGACAAAGTCGTTCAAATAAAGCGCCAAATTGACGTTCATTTAAAAGCGGATCACACGAACCTTGCTCTACTTCAACGTATGGCATTGCAGCAAGCTGATAATTTTTCACTCCCCACACTAACTAAAGCCCCTTTGGCTGCCGTTAGTTAAGCATGGCGATACTCTAAAATCAGCAAGCAAACGACAGGATGTCTTTATGCAAAACAGCGCTTCAAAAACGAAAACGTGGTGTGTCGCCTTTTTATTGAGTTGTCTTTCACTGTTGATGTGGCCACTGCTCACCTTTGCCGAAAACACCCCACCAGGGAACACATCACCCGCTAGCTCCTTAGCAAACAAAACAGAGAACTCATCGAGTGACCAAGTCATATTGCGGGTTGGCCTACCTTCTTACGACATGGTCCCCTACAGCTATCAACATAAGACTCCCTCAGGCAACACTGTTTCTGAAGGGCTACTCATCAGTATGTTGGATCAGGTAGCGGTAAATGCAGGTTTCCAATATCAGATTAAGTTGTATTCAACATTTAGTGATGTACTGAGTGCATTCGAAAGAGGTGAATTAGATCTGCTAGTCGGTGTCTCTTCGACCAAGGAGCGCCATAATTACATGACTTTTAGTGAGCCGATGTTTTCCATAAGACGAGCGGTGATGACCCAAAATAGAAAAATAAACGATTTAGGTGCGTTGGCAACCGCCAACCTAGCATTGGAGAAAGGGTTTGCGCTCAATGATCTGCTTCCTAGCCTGCTTCCTGATAGTCAAATTACCACATTAGACAGTACGCAAGCGGCATTCACGGCAATTCAGGAGGATAGCGTGGATGCGTACATTGGCGATGCGCTTGCACTTTCTGCGTTATTACGAGAACAGCCTCGAGACTCACTCACACTATCAGTTCTTCCTGACCTTCCAGCTGACCACTTGCACTTCGCGGTCAAAAAAGGAAAGCACAGATTGCTTAGCCGAATCAATTTCGCTTTACAGGACATTAAGGAAGGCTCACTGCAATCTATTTATAATCAATGGCTTGCTCCGTCGCAACATTCGATGCTGCTGAACTATGGAACATTGAATTTAACCCAAGATGAAAAGAACTGGCTCGACAGCAACCCTTCCATCCCCGTAGGCACACACTCCAATTGGTACCCTTACGACTTTACCAATGAGCAACAGCAACACTCAGGCTTATCTGCTGACATCTTAAACCTAATAAGTAATGTGCTTGGCGTGTCATTCGAAAGTACCACTTACCTAACACCAGAAGCGGCCGAGGTCGCGTTCAATAATGGTGAGACAATGGTGCTAACCAACATCACACCAACCACAGATAAAGCCCGATACATGGACTTCACTCAAGCTTACAGTTTTGAACCTTGGGTGTTATTGAGTCGCTCTGATCGCTTAGGCAACTTTGCGCCAAGTGGCACCGAAGCTGTTGGTGTGATTGAAAATTCTGGAGGCTCAACAGTTCTGCCTTCTCTCTGCCTTACTTGCCTAGCCGTCCCTTACATCAATCACGTCAGCGCTTTCCAAGCATTACAGAAAGACGACATCAGTTTCGCGCTTGCTTCACTTCATCATGCTGCACCTTTATTGCATCAAGACTATGTAGGGCAATTCAAAATCACTGGCACCATTAATGAGCAAAACAGCGCACCACTAGCTCTCGCAGTGAACTTCCGCCATCCCATGCTGTTGAGTATTCTCAACAAAACCATTGGAGCACTGCCTGCCAATGAATTAGCGCGCTTGGAAAACAAATGGTTAACCTATGAATACCAAGAAGGCTTATCACCACGCGAAGTCGCTAAATGGTCGGTGATCATCGGGCTTGGGATCTTTGTGGTCATTTTCGTGATCGTATTTTGGAACCGAAAAATGGCGGCTGAAATCGAGCAGCGAAAGATCGCCGAGCAGAGAGCAAAAGCAGCAGAAGCCCACTTGCAAACGCTGGCCGACAACATTGATGGGGTCGTGCTTAAACATATTCAAACGCACCCTCGACAGCCTTTAGATATCCGGTTTAGCTTTGTCAGTGCAGGTGTAAGCGATATGTTCGGCTTATCCGTGGATAACGTAAAAGAGCACCCTCAACGTCTGTTTGATCTGATCGCAGAGGATGACTTGCCCCTGTTTGAAACCAGTATGCTCGAAGCTATTGAAACCGGGCATTGGGAAAATGAACAGCGAATGCAGTTAGAATCAGGTCAAACTAAATGGGTGAAATTTAATAGCCAAGTATCGAACAGCAAAACCATTGAGTGGAATACGGTGATAACAGACATCACCCTACTAAAAAAACAACAGCAAGCTTTAGACAACGCACGCCAAAAAGCAGAAAGTGCAACGGCTGCAAAGTCGCAATTCTTAGCGACCATTAGCCACGAGGTTCGCACCCCGATTAGTGGGATCTTAGGGCTGTTGGAATTAATGCAGGAACATCAGCTGAGTGAAGAGTTACTGAACTTACACGGTGGATTGAATCAGTCGGCTCGGAACTTACTGCACATCGTTAATGACGTACTCGATTACTCCAAGATTGAAGCCGGAAAATTGGATCTTAACCCGACCGAAATTGAGCTTGGAAAAGTACTCGCCCGTATCGTGCAACCGCAATCCATTCATGCACAGCAAAAAGGCTTAGCCTTCCACTATTGGCAAGACCCAAACCTCGCTCAGTGGTTGTTTACAGACGATATACGACTCCATCAGATTCTAAACAATTTCCTTAACAATGCGATTAAGTTCACCGAACATGGCACTATTTCATTGCATGTTGATGTAATTGAACAAAACGAACATCAGCAGAAAGTTAGCCTCACGGTTTCCGATACGGGCATCGGCATCCCGAAAGACAGACAACAAAGCTTATTCCAACCTTTTGAACAAGTCGACAAAACCACTAGTCGCCGTTTTGGTGGCACAGGGCTTGGACTGTCTATCGCTTTGAAATTGATAGAACAGATGGATGGCAACATAGAACTGTCGAGTGAAGAAGGAAAAGGCAGCCACTTTACGGTAACCGTTACCCTCCCAACTTGTACTCCTGAACATGCAGTAAGCAACGCTTTGGCTCTACGACAAACGCTGATTTTTCCTTCAGAGGGTGAGAATTCTATTGAGCTAGATGTCGGTAATCACTCAAGCGAGGTATACGTTGTTGGCTACGTTCTGCAACAAGAAGAGCTGTGTCGATATTTGAAACACTTCGATCTTGAACCAAAAGTTCTGCACATTAATCAAAAGCACCTACTCAAAGAGATGATCGTCAAACATCAGCCCAAACACATCTTTGTCGCGATGTCGGTTTGGCAACAACTGGCGATTAGCGATGCTTGGATTCAGCAGCATACGGGTTCAACACGCTTCACCGTAATCAACCAAAACCCAATGCTCTCACCAGAGCCTTTAGGTAACTCTTGGTGCTTGTCGGTAAATCCGCTGCTGCCCGATAACCTTGTTCATGTTTTAACGAAACCCGTCAGTCACAACAATCTACTCTCATCATTAGACAACGAAACCAAAGCGCCTATCGCCATCGAGACTCGCGAACAAGCCGAGCGTAATGGCCGACTGATTCTTGTTGCGGAAGACCACCCGATCAATCAGCAAGTCATCGCCAAGCAGCTTGAGAGTATTGGTGTCCACGCTGATATTTTCGATAACGGAGTGCTAGCGCTGAATGCTTTAAAAAATAAACGTTATGGTTTGCTTCTCACCGATTGTCATATGCCGGAGATGGACGGTTACACGCTTGCCTCAAGCATTCGTCAGATAGAACAACGCAATGAAGAACTAAATCAAGAAACTCAAAAGTTGCCTATCGTC
Source organism: Vibrio sp. 10N.222.49.A3 (assembly GCF_041475145.1). Lineage (NCBI taxonomy): Bacteria > Pseudomonadati > Pseudomonadota > Gammaproteobacteria > Vibrionales > Vibrionaceae > Vibrio > Vibrio sp. 10N.222.49.A3. The sequence goes on along the minus strand of NZ_JBFRVM010000061.1, from coordinate 20,739 downwards.
GCGTTGACGGCGAATGCGGTTCAGGGTGAAGATGCCAACTGTTATGCACACGGCATGGATGATTTCCTAGTTAAACCCGTTTCCATTAAGCAAATGAAGCTGACCATTGAAAAATGGCTACCCGCAGTCCACGATTTAGATCCGACGCTTGAAACCGATATTTCTGATGCAGAAAAGCCAGACTCGCAAAATCAGGACACAAGCTCTTCGTCAAACGCTTTACCTGCAACTCAAGAAACCAATGAGTTTTCAATGCTGTTCCAAGGCATTGAACAGAGCTTTGCGGAATCGGCAGAAAATAACAACTCAGAGACAATCGAAGATGTTGACCCCACAGTCCCTCAAGATTCACCCAACGAGACCAATAGCCCCATCATCGACTACACCGCACTCTACGATCTATTTGAAGATCACGATGTGGTGATGACCTTACTCGACGAGTTTGCCGCAAGTTTTATTGCAGATAATGAACAGATAAAAGCGCAGTGGGCTAATAAGGAATATAAGGGACTAAAAACCACATCACACCGACTCAAAGGTGCCGCTAAAATGGTGGCATGTGACGCGATTGCTTCTCCGCTCGCAATCATTGAAGCACAAGCAAACGGCCTAGTAACCGAAGCCACAGACTTAGATCAAGTCGAATCAGAAATTGAAGCATCAATCTCGGAAGCAACTAACACATTCGAACGGTTTACAGAGGAGATAAACCAACTACGTCAGACAAAAGAAAAGGCTTACTCTTATGAGTAAGCCTTAGAGGTTATTGCGTCAATACAGACAGCTCTCGCTGGATTATACAGCGGGAGCGTTATTCACTAGAATTTCGCGAATAGACTTGAGCGTCGCTTCAGTTGAATGGTAATCCAATTCAACTTCGCTAAAGATACCGTTTACCTCAAGCATTAAGGTTGGGTAAGAATGCACACCCATCGCTTCTTTGAAACCTAACTGATCATCTAACTCGCTTTCCAATAGCTTACTAGAAAGGTCATTTTCAAACTGTTGTACATTCATCCCTAGCTCTTGAGCTAACTGCAAATGCGTTTCTTGGCTATGAGGCAGCATCGCACGAAGGTAGTAAGCGTGTTGGATCGCTTCAAGCATTGCTTCGTAGTGATCTTGAAAACCAGCAGCGATCACTGCACGACACGCTGGGTAAGTGCTGCGAACTGGTTGGCATTCCGTCCAAAACTCATGATTAAATTCCGTACCCAGCTTAGCTCCAATCTGCTTCCAAATCGCTTGAAGCTTGCCTTTCATCTCTTCTGACATCGGCTCTTCAGAATCCGGAGCCAAACCACCGACTACATAGCTAAACTCAATGCTCGCTGGCAATTGTTGTTTTAATAACTCAAGCGTTGGCTTGTAGCCCCAACACCAGCTGCACATTGGATCATGCACATAATGAAGTTTTACGTTCATTGTTCATTCCTTATCGAGTCTTTGTTGAACCATTCAAACGAAAAAAGGAGCCTAATTAAGGCCCCTTCCATTCAATATTTAAGCACCAAGGCCTAAAGCTTACTCAGCGTCGTCGCCAGCTACTTTAGCAGCGGCTTCTTTAACGATTGGCTGAAGCTCACCCTTTTGGAACATCTCAAGAATGATATCACAACCACCGATTAGCTCACCTTCAACCCAAAGTTGTGGGAACGTTGGCCATTGTGCGTAAGCTGGAAGCTCTGCACGGATATCAGGGTTTTGTAGGATATCTACGTAAGCAAATTTTTCACCACATGCCATTAGCGCTTGAGACGCTTGAGAAGAGAAACCACAGCTAGGTAGCTTAGGAGAACCTTTCATGTACAGTAGAATAGTGTTTTCTTCAATTTGCTGTTTGATTTTATCGATAGTTTCCATTGCTTCCTCGTTAATGGATTACGGCTTTCATTGCCTTTATTCTACCCCAAACCAAAAGAATAAAAACCATATAAAAAAAGAGGTTAACCAGTTAAGCTAACAATTCACACAAAAGTGATGAATTAAGCTTTTAATAAAGTAAAAACTTGCTAAACTATATCGCAAGTCAGCAAATTGACCGTGGTTGGCAATATAGCGAGCCATGAATAATAATATCACTGGAAGCAATCGAAAGAGTTAACTCTTTCATATCAATGGAGAATTGAGCAATGGCATTTGAACTACCGGCTCTTCCTTACGCGAAAGACGCGCTAGAACCACACATCTCAGCAGAAACGCTAGATTTCCACCACGGTAAGCACCACAACACTTACGTTGTTAAGCTAAACGGTCTTATCCCAGGTACTGAGTTTGAAGGCAAAACACTAGAAGAAATCGTTAAGACTTCTACTGGTGGTGTTTTCAATAACGCTGCTCAAATCTGGAACCACACGTTCTACTGGCACTGTCTTGCTCCTAAAGCAGGCGGCGAACCAACAGGCGCGGTTGCAGAAGCGATCAACGCTGCATTCGGTTCTTTCGAAGAATTCAAAGCGAAATTCACAGATTCAGCAATCAACAACTTCGGTTCTTCTTGGACTTGGTTAGTTAAGAAAGCTGACGGTTCTCTAGACATCGTTAACACTTCTAACGCTGCGACTCCTCTAACAGAAGAAGGTGTTACTCCACTTCTAACTGTTGACCTATGGGAACACGCTTACTACATCGATTTCCGCAATGTTCGCCCTGACTACATGGCTGCATTCTGGAACCTAGTAAACTGGTCTTTCGTAGAAGAGAACCTAGCTAAGTAATTATTACTTACGCTGCGCTATTTATAGCGAGTTATCTATTGAAAGCTCATGCCTCGGCGTGAGCTTTTTTGTATCTGTCGTATTCTAATCAATGCGAACATTGCGAAACGAACTAGCAGATCGAGCCGACTTTTCAACCTATTCTTACCTTTCTCAATCGCCCTACATAAATTCGTTATTTGCCTGTAATTAAACTCTAAAGTTTACCAACTCCGTGCCGTTAAAGGTGTATCCAATGAGAGGCAGCATGCAAATACATACTTTAGACAAAGCAGGAATCATCAACGAACTGAAGTTCGGCATCGGGATCAGCCAAGCGGTTGAGCAAGGTCGCCGTGCAGATTTTGCGTTGCTGCTATCTATGTTTTCTAATGATGTTCGCGACTGTACTCCCATCGACACTATTGACGTCACTGAAACGACTGAAGATCGCTTACGTAAGCAATTTGGCGTAGCAGAACCGCAACAACTGCGTTCAAACCAATCGTCGTATGAAATTTCAGCACAACAATCGAATCACTTTCATCAAGCTAGCCTTGCCAGCGCCAAGCTAAGCCACTACTTGAAGCCTGAAGCACTTGCTTTCATGCCAGAAGATACAGCCGACTTCCCCGAAGAGATTTACCAAAACCTTTCTGGTCATGACAGGCGTAAACTGGCAAGTAAACAGTTACCTGATTTACCAAATGCGACGCTCTACAACGAGCTGTCGACAGCTCAACGTCAGTATCAGATTCAGGCGCAAGTATAGCCGCTGCCTAGCCGTCCTCTTTCTCACTCAATATTCACGACTATTCTTTGTTCGATCTCGCTTTTTGAATGATTGATGTAGGCAATATGAACCATCACCTTTGGTCATCATAAAAACCGGAGATGTCGGTTAACACTTGAAGTTACTGCAAAATGTGACCTGCCACAAAGTTCATAAAAAGTTATCAATGGGTACACCTTAGTTTGAGCCAATTCACACCCGCTGTATGAAATTTAACCCATCATTATCCAACATGGACGATTTGCTTAGGTACTGGGATGGAAATAAAAAGCTCAATTATATTGGTAACATCTGCCGGCTCGCGATTGGGAGGAACGATTGCGAATCACTTTGTTAACCTTGGAGCCACTGTCATCCTTTGTGATAAAGACGCAAAAGCACTTCAGGCGACTTATTTACAATGTGCCCGCTTCTCCGACTCTGTTTACCATTACACGCTCGAAGGGAATGACAGCCAAGCTATCCTCAGCGTATTTGATTTTATTCAAGCCACCTTTAACACTACACCCGATGTTCTGGTCAACAATTGGATAAGTTCCCCAATGCCTAGTCTAATTGGCGATCAGCCTGTCAGTAGCTTTATCAATGATCTGTCTGCTATGGCGTCGACCCTTTTCGCATTTGGGCAAATCAGTGCAGAGAGGTTACGAGAGCAAGACAAAGAAGGCGTAATTGTGAATGTGATATCTCACGATGACTTTCATGATGTGTCAGGCTTAGAGAGCGCAAACTCCATGATTACCGGCTTTACCCATAGCTGGGCGAAAGAACTGACGCCATTTGGTATTCGAGTCGGTGGCGTTGTCCCTGCCGTTCATAACTCCGAAGGCAAGCTCAATGGGTGTCACTGGGCACAACTGCAAGACGAACTGACCAGAACAACGGAATACATTGTCTCGAATGACTACTTCAGTGGGCGAGTTGTCGCAGCTGAGGTTTAACTCCCTATTCCAATTGAACATGACTGGCTCAGCTCATATTAAGTAGCAGAGCTATTGCCTTTCAATCCGTTTTACAAACTAACCAAACATAAAAAAAGCCCCAGTCTCTCGACTGGGGCTTTCATCTTTTCCCGATAGATAAGTATCGTGCTAGCGAAAACCTATCTCAAACTAATGCTTACTTATTATGCGTTAGCTTTTTCTTTTTTAGCTTTTGGTGCTGCTTTTTCTTCAGCTGGCTTTTGGTCAGCTTTCTTCAAAATTACAGTCGTACCTTCAAAAGTTTCACCTTCAACGTATGCTTTACCGAAGTAAGACGTTGTTAGAACTTCTTTAAGCTCAGTGATTAGAGGGTAACGTGGGTTAGCACCTGTACACTGGTCATCGAACGCTTCAACAGCTAGCTCGTCTAGTTTAGCGATGAAGTCAGACTCGTTAACACCCGCAGCCTGGATAGACAGTGGGATGTCTAGGTCAACTTTAAGCTCTTCTAACCAAGTCAGTAGACGTTCAATCTTCTGAGCAGTACGGTCACCAGCTTGGCTTAGGCCTAGGTGGTCAGCAACTTCAGCATAACGACGACGTGCTTGTGGGCGGTCGTACTGAGAGAATGCAGTCTGCTTAGTTGGGTTATCGTTCGCGTTGTAACGTACAACGTTTGAGATAAGTAGTGCGTTTGCAAGACCGTGTGGTAGGTGGAACTCAGCACCAATTTTGTGAGCCATTGAGTGACATACACCTAGGAATGCGTTCGCAAAGGCAATACCAGCAATCGTTGCAGCGTTGTGTACTTTCTCACGAGCGATTGGGTCTGCTGAACCGTTTTTGTAGCTTGATGGTAGGTATTCTTTAAGCATCTTAAGAGCTTGTAGAGCTTGACCATCTGAGTATTCGTTCGCAAGAACTGATACGTAAGCTTCAAGAGCGTGAGTTACTGCATCGTAACCACCGAACGCTGTTAGAGACTTAGGCATATTCATTACTAGGTTAGCATCAACAACAGCCATGTTTGGCGTGATTTCGTAATCCGCTAGCGGGTACTTAGCACCTGTTTTGTCGTCAGTAACAACCGCGAATGGCGTAACTTCTGAACCCGTACCTGAAGTAGTAGTGATACATACTAGCTCAGCTTTTTTACCCATTTTAGGGAACTTGTAGATACGTTTACGGATATCCATAAAGCGCATTGCTAGTTCTTCGAAGTGAGTTTCTGGGTGCTCGTACATAACCCACATGATCTTAGCAGCATCCATTGGAGAACCGCCACCTAGAGCAAGGATTACGTCAGGTTGGAAGCTCTTCATTGCTTCAGCGCCTTTCTCAACAACAGACAGTGTTGGATCCGCTTCTACATCGAAGAATACTTGAACTTCAATACCTTGCGCTTTAAGCAGGCTAACTACATCGTCTGCGTAACCGTTGTTGAATAGGAAACGGTCCGTTACTAGGAATGCGCGTTTCTTACCTTCTAGGTCGCTCATAGCGATTGGAAGGCTGCCACGACGGAAGTAGATAGACTTAGGTAGTTTGTGCCACAACATATTTTCAGCTCGCTTCGCTACAGTTTTCTTGTTGATAAGGTGCTTAGGACCTACGTTCTCAGAGATAGAGTTACCACCCCATGAACCACAACCAAGAGTTAGAGAAGGTGCAACGTTAAAGTTGTACAGGTCACCGATACCACCGTGAGTAGTCGGGATGTTGATTAGGATACGAGCCGTCTTCATCTTGTCACCGAAGTAACGGATGCGATCTGCGTTTACGTCTTGGTTAGTGTAAAGACCAGATGTGTGACCGATACCACCGATTTCAACCATAGTTACTGCTTGAGCAACAGCGTCTTCGAAATCGTCTGCGCGGAATAGACCTAGAGTTGGAGACAGTTTCTCGTGAGCAAATTCGTCATCGTAAGAAACTTTACCAAGGCCTTCACCTACAAGTACTTTTGTATCAGCAGGAACTTTAACACCCGCCATTTCAGCGATTGCTGGAGCAGGTTGACCTACGATTTTAGCGTTTAGGTTGCCGTCGATAAGAAGAACTTTACGTACTTTATCTGCGTCAGCTTTAGATAAAACGTGAGCTTTGTGAGAAGCAAAACGCTCTTTAACTTCGTCATATACTTCGCTAACTACGATTGCAGCTTGCTCAGAAGCACATACAACACCGTTATCGAATGTTTTAGACATAAGGATAGATGCTACTGCACGTTTGATGTCAGCTGTTTCATCGATAACTACAGGAACGTTACCAGCACCAACACCGATAGCAGGCTTACCAGAAGAGTATGCTGCTTTAACCATGCCTGGACCACCAGTAGCAAGGATAAGTGCGATACCGTCGTGCTTCATCAGCGCGTTAGAAAGCTCTACAGATGGTTGGTCGATCCAACCGATGATGTCTTTTGGTGCACCCGCTGCTACAGCTGCGTCTAGAACAAGCTTCGCTGCGTCATTAGTTGAGTTCTTTGCACGTGGGTGTGGCGAGAAGATGATGCCGTTACGTGTTTTAAGAGAGATTAGAGATTTGAAGATTGCTGTAGAAGTTGGGTTCGTTGTTGGAACGATACCACAGATGATACCTACAGGCTCAGCGATAGTCATTGTGCCTAGGCTTTCATCTTCATCAAGAATGCCACATGTTTTTTCGTCTTTGTATTTGTTGTAGATAAATTCAGATGCAAAGTGGTTTTTGATAACCTTATCTTCAACAATACCCATTCCAGATTCAGCAACTGCTTGTTGTGCAAGTGGGATACGAGCGTGGTTAGCAGCAAGAGAAGCTGCGCGGAAGATTGCGTCTACTTTCTCTTGAGAGAATGTTGCAAACTCTTCTTGTGCTGCTTTAACGCGTGCTACTAGAGCATCAAGTTCCGCTAAGTTAGTTACAGGCATGGTGGATCTCCTAAAATAATAAATATTAAAAACTTTTTATTAATTTCGCTGCTTGCTTTTAACCTCAAACAACAACGTTCTTAGTAAATTGCTTTCAGGACTGAGTATATTATTTCACAGTGTGAAAAAAATTGACCCAGATCAGTTACCCAAAAAGAATTAACCAAAAAGTAGTAAGGCAATCGCAAAAACATGCTTAATATGATGATTTATATAGATTAAAATCACATTTTTCGTTAGTTCAAAAAACAAGCAAACAGACAAACTTTTTCTACATAGAGTCATAAACTGTAAAAAAGTTTCATTTTTAGTCAGTTAAATTACATGTATACAGCCATATTCGTGCTACTGAGAGTATATCCATACCGTTGCACGGGCTAGATTTTGACATAATTTTTATTAAATTCGTGCGGCAGTTAACAGTTACTCGATAATAAATTACAAAATGAAACACTAACAACCAACTCGCAACACCGCCAATACAAAAGTGATATTCAATTAGTTTTTCTAAAAATAATCCCCTATTTCAGGTTAGTTTTTTTCATTCGTGCAAATCCGATTTGTCCCTTACATTACGCGCTCAGACTATTCACCGAATCAAACCTTCAACCTTAAAATTCGCTAACTGGAGATCGCTCTCATGCAAGGCTTAGAACTCGCAATTTTTATGCAATTCTTCCTTGGGCTTGTTGCTGCCGTAAACCCAATCGGCATCATGCCTGTTTTTGTTTCCCTTACTGCACATATGCCGCCAGAAGAGAGGAACAGGACAGCCTTACAAGCAAATATTGCCGTTGCCGTTATCCTGATTGTGTCGCTTGTCGCGGGGCAAATGCTGCTTGATATGTTTAGCATCTCCCTGGATTCATTTCGTGTTGCAGGTGGTTTGCTATTATTGAGCATCGCATTTTCGATGATGAGCGGTAAGCTCGGTGAAGATAAGCAGAATAAACAAGAGAAATCTGAATACATCAGCAAAGAGCAAATCGGTGTTGTTCCTCTTGCGATGCCATTAATGGCGGGCCCCGGGGCAATCAGCTCGACCATTGTTTACGGATCTCGTTACCCTGCAGCCATTGATACTGTGGGAATTGGCATTAGCATCATCGCGTTTGCAACCTGCTCTTGGCTTCTGTTCCGTTCAGCGCCGGTTATCGTTCGCTTTTTAGGTCAAACGGGTATCAATGTGATCACGCGTATCATGGGCTTGATTCTTGGCGCATTGGGCATCGAGTTCATCGCCAATGGCCTACGTAATTTGTTCCCAGGTTTGGCATAACGTTTAACGGTAATCCGGTTGCTCTATAAAGGGCAACAATATTGCAATATAGATGAGGCGAGTAAAGCAATTGGGCTTTCACTCGCCTCGTTATTATGAAGCTTGTATAATGACTGTTAATGCATTTAACAAAAGATGAATCTCTCCTTATGTCACGCAAGCCACTCAAGCATCATTTGTACGTCATTATCTTTGGTACTCACACGCCAGCCGGACGTGCATTTGATATTTCTCTGATCGTTGCAATCTTGGCTTCGCTATTGGTTCTGATCTTAGAATCCATCCCTAATGTCATGAGCGAATGGTCACAGCAGCTGCGTTATATTGAATACACTTTTACTGCTCTCTTCACTCTTGAGTATTTGTTGAGGCTCTATTGTTCTCCGAAACCAAAATCTTATGCCACCAGCTTTTATGGTGTCGTGGACCTATTGGCGATTCTTCCGACCTACTTAGCGATCATCTTCCCAGGCGCTTCATTTATGGGTGTGGTAAGGCTGCTGCGTGTGATGCGTATCTTCCGAATCCTAAAACTGGTTCGCTACCTGCAAGATTCAAACATTCTGTTACGTTCACTTTTAATGGCAAGACGAAAGATACTGATCTTTTTCAGCACAGTTGGCATCTTAGTTGTTATCTTCGGCGCGCTTATCTTTGTTATTGAAGGGCCAGAAAATGGCTTTACAAGTATTCCCCACAGTATTTATTGGGCAATCGTAACCATTACGACGGTTGGCTACGGTGACATGATCCCTCAAACCGCGTTAGGGAAAGCGATCGCTTCTCTGACCATGCTATTGGGTTACTCTATTTTAGCGGTACCGACAGGGATTATTACTGCAGAGCTCAGCAATGAGATGAACTCGCACAAAGAGTTGGTAAAGTGTCCGAACTGTAACCGCGCCGGCCATGATTCGGATGCTATGTATTGTAAACACTGTGCGAGTGAATTGGCAGACCCCGACAAGCGTGTCGTTACAGAAGAGAAATAAAAGCAGACTCGAGATGCGAAGAGGTTTAAGGGCAGTTTCGAGGGCCGAATAACGAGATATCAATAAACTAAAAAGGGTTGACGTTTATCGTCAACCCTTTCGGTTTATCAGCTAATAGAATTTAAGCAATCTTGCCGATTACGCTTTCTCAGCAAGGATAATGCGCAAAGTACGACGTAGTGGTTCTGCAGCACCCCAAAGTAATTGGTCACCTACCGTGAACGCATTCAGGAAATCGTTACCCATCGACATCTTACGCAGACGACCGACTGGTACAGACATTGTGCCTGTTACTTTCGCTGGTGTTAGCTCCTGCGCAGTGATGTCTCGGTCATTAGGAATCACTTTAACCCAATCATTGTGCGTCGCGATGATCTCTTCGATCTCGTCCATAGGCACATCTTGCTTAAGCTTAATCGTTAGTGCTTGAGCGTGACAACGCATTGCACCGATTCGAACACAAGTACCATCGATAGGAATTGGCTGACCATCTAGGCCAAGAATCTTGTTCGCTTCAACGCCGGCTTTCCACTCTTCTTTGCTTTGACCGTTTTCACGCTTCACATCGATCCAAGGAATCAGTGAGCCCGCAAGCGGAGCACCGAACTGATCGGTTGGAAATGAAGATGAACGAATGGTATCAGCGACTTTCTTATCGATATCTAGAATTGAACTTGAAGGGTTCGCTAACTCAGAACTTACGCTGTCGTTGATCACACCCATTTGTGAGATCAGTTCACGCATGTTCTTAGCGCCCGCACCTGAAGCGGCTTGGTAAGTCATGGCACTCATCCACTCAACCATGCCTTTCTCGTATAGACCACCCAAAGCCATAAGCATTAAGCTCACAGTACAGTTACCGCCTACGAAAGTGTTAGTCCCGCCGTGGATGCCTTGTTGGATTTGAGCCAAGTTAACAGGATCAAGAGTGATGATTGAATCCGCGTCCAAACGTAAGGTAGAAGCCGCATCAATCCAGTAGCCTTTCCAACCTGCTTGACGCAGTGCTGGGTATACTTTTGAGGTGTAGTCTCCGCCTTGACAGGTAATCACCGCATCAAGCTGTTTTAGGCTATCAATATCAAAAGCGTCTTGAAGTAGACCCGCATCTTTACCACCCAAAACAGGGGCAGGAATACCAATCTGAGACGTACTGTAATAAACAGGTTCAATCAAGTCGAAATCTTTCTCTTCAACCATACGTTGCATCAATACAGAACCAACCATACCGCGCCAACCAACTAGACCTACTCTCATCGCTCACTCTCCATGTATAAATTAAAAATTGCTCTCCCCCATCTATAAGTTTTTCAGAAACAGAACTCAAGTGCTTTTTGTCAAAAAGTGTAACTTTTTCGTTTCTTTTAAGTGAACGCAATGAATCGTGCAGTTATCCCTGTATCGACATTTAGTATCCACCTCATTGATAAAACGCCCATTACCCTCAAATTCAAACATTTGCATCGCCAAAGCAGCTTAATCCCACTCGCGTCACAAACAGTAAATCCCTCTTTTTAATCAATACTATCCAGAATAATACTTCACAAAACGAAAACAACGTGCGACAAGTTTCAACATGTAACAACCATGAATTTAACAACATTTCAGATAATGAAACCATGATTAACTGTATTAGCAGTCAAATATCACAAATTGGACGTATTTTTTCGATATAATAAACTAATTACTGTAGTGTCCGTTTTGCACCACACACCATAACGAAGCACTATAAATGCTCGAAATCACAAGAGGCTTTTATGAAGCAGAGTAAAACTCGCCTACCGAACCTATTGCAGGTATTCATCGCGTTAGGATTATTTCTATCCCTTGCTTTTTCCTTTACTGCAAAGCTTGACCTTCCAATTCAACTTGCCTTGTATATTGGCTGGTTCATTATCATGGTTCTCGGTATTCGCCTTGGCCACGAATACAAAGACTTAGAAAAAGCGGCACTCAAAGGAATATCCAATGGCTTAGGCGCGGTTTTAATACTTTTAGCCGTTGGCGCTCTTGTTGGTACTTGGATCTCAGGCGGGATCGTACCTACTATCATTTACTATGGTCTGAAAGCAATCCACCCTTCTATCTTCCTTTTAGCGACCATGATTATCTGTTCTCTAACCGCATTGGCAACTGGTACTTCTTGGGGCGCCGCGGGTACAGCAGGTATCGCGATGATGGGTATTGGCCAAGGCCTAGGTGTTCCAGCACCGATTACTGCAGGTGCAGTGCTGTCAGGTTGTTACTTCGGCGACAAGATGTCTCCACTTTCTGATTCAGTGATTCTGGCTTCTTCAATGTCTGGTGTTGAAGTGGTTGAGCACATCAAGGGCATGCTGCCAGTTGCGTTAATCAGCTACGTGATTACTGGCATCATGTTTACTGCGTTTGGTTTTCACTACGCAGGTAACGTTGACATGAGCCAAGTAGATTCTGTCATTAAAGCAATGGAAGTTCAGTTCTACATCACGCCTTACTCATTTGTCCCAGTACTGATCGTGCTTGGTCTGTTGGCTTTCCGCATGCCTTCATTCCCGGTAATCAGCTTCGGTTCTCTGCTAGGTATTATCTGGGCAGTCATGATCCAAGATATCGATTTCCTAACGGCATTCAATACTGCTTGGGCACCGTTCTCTATCTCCTCTGGCGTAGAGTTTATTGACTCGATTCTTAACCGTGGCGGCATGTCTTCAATGCTTGGTTCGGTAGCGGTGATTGTGTTTGGTTTAGGTTTTGGTGGCTTACTGGATAAAGTGGGCGTATTAGAGACGATTGCTAAGGTGTTCGAGCGCCGAGTAAATAGCGCTGGTTCTCTAGCAACAAGCACGATCGGCACGGCCTTCATGGGTAACGTATTCGGTTCTGCAATGTACGTATCGTTAATCCTAACGCCAAAAATCTGTGCGAAAAACTACGACCGTTTAGGTTACCAACGTAAAAATCTATCTCGTAACGCTGAGTTCGGTGGCACGTTAACTTCAGGCATGGTTCCTTGGAGTGACAACGGCATCTACATGGCGAGTATTCTTGGTGTCGCAACGCTCTCTTACGCTCCGTTCATGTGGTTGAGCTTCATCTGTATCCTCGTGACTATCGTAACGTCTTACATGGGTTGGTTCGTTGATAAATGTGAACCAACAGCACCAGCGCTTGAAACTGAAGAAGCCACTGAACTGAGCAAGCAACAAGCTTAAGCTAATGTTTTGATACTTTAATGCTTTAGTGCGTAAGCACAAAAATGTTGATGATATAAATGCCAAAAGAGCGCTCTAGAGCGCTCTTTTTTGATCTACTTAATTACTTAATTTATTTGCTAGCGGTTCGTTTACCCAACCAATAACCGATGCCTAACGGTGCAAAGAACACCACCAAGATAAACAGGATGAAGTAGATAATCACACCTTTGATTAAGTCCATCAGTTTATCAATCGCGAGTACCACCACCTCTTGAGAGACGCGATCAAGATCTTGTGTAAACAGTTCCCTTTCAGAAGTCACAATGCCTGCAATTTCAATACGCTCTTTCGCAATCATCGCGACCAGAGCTTCTCTCTCTCGTGTCACCATTTTTTCTAACGCTACACGTTCTTCAGTGAGCATCGCCAATTTTTGATCTGTCTTATCACTTAGGTCGTTGAGTAAAGGCTGCATTTCTGTCGACATAATAGAAGCCAGTGTTTGCATGTATTCAGGGTTGTTCTCAATGAAGTCTTGCATGCTTGCTGATGTTTGGCGAAGGCTTTCCAGCGTCATCGATAGGTCCTCACCCGTTAGCGAGCTATTCATCGCCACCAACTCAGCTTTCCACGTCATCAATTTCGGTGTTTGGTCAGCCATTAGGCTTAAGCGGTCTGATGCATCGCCCATCGCCTCCGGCATGGTACCTAGGCTTTGAACGATTTGAGATTCGTCTTTACCAAGGTAACTTAGCCATTCACGGTAAGCGGGTGTGCTTCTGAAGGTAAGATCTTTAAAAGGATTGCTCGCGGCGAACTCTGCGACGAATGCTTTGCTCTTTTTGAAATCACTTGAGCTCAATACACCCTTTGCTAGCTTCTCAGCTTCTTGGTCAAGAGAACGAGCAGTCTCTACCGCATTATCCGTCACGAACAGATCCGCACCATCGCCTTGGCTATAAAACTGATTCATTTGGGCTGTGAAAACCCATGAGTCAATTAATGCTGACATTGGGGAGGTTTGGTACGCTGCTTGTTGTAAGCCCTGCTCAGCATGGATCTTCCAAAGCAACACATAAGATTGATGTAAGGTGTCATCAGCAGGGTAAGATTGCGCAATGAGATCGGCCGAGTCTTCTACTCGTGTAAAAAACATCTTGGCGTATTCACGCGTCATGATCCGAGCCTGTAACTCTTGCTGAGTAAGAGGCGTCGTTTGACTATCTAGCTTAACTTCCAAAAGAGAACAACCACTTAGCACAATGCTAAGCACTAACACGATCCAATTTCGACTCGAAACTCGTGACATATAAACCTCTGACAAAGACTAAGGGCGCGGATTGTATGAGCGCTTCGTCAGAGTATTGTCAAAAAACCTGTAAAAGTTAACGTTGGGTATTTAAATAGTCATGAGCAGAATCTACAGAGGCTTTTATCGCTAGCTCTAGTTCGGCTAAATCGTGCTCGCTGATGGCTCTGGACTGCTTCATTGTCATTTCAATAGTCGCTGCAATGATCGCTAACCGAGACGCTTTGATGCTGCCAGCCACACCTTTTAAGCTGTGCACAATGCGAGCAGCAGAGGTTTCATCCTTGGTGAGCAGAGATTTGAATCTGGTATAGTCATCTGCGTGATCTTCGACAAAGACCCCTAGCAACAATTCAACAGACTCGGTATCGCCATCAAGAGTCTCTAGCATCTCTTCAATATCAATCGCTGGCTTTGAATCCGTCACACTGGCAATGTGCTTCTCTGGCTCTTGCACTTGTTCTGGTGTTCGCTGAGTTGGGGGTTGCTGAATAGAGTTTTGCTGAACCGGAACTTGTGGAATAGGTTCTTGCAAAATCGGTTCTTGTGAAATAGCTTGCGGGCTTGTCGTACAAACACTCTGCTGTGGTTGGATATCAGAATGTTGACTCGCTGGCGTAATATCTAATACTGATGGGGGATTACTTGGTGGCGTCACCGCGGAAGAAACAGTATCGCTGTGAGAAACAGTATCACTATGAGAAACAATATTATTGCGAGAAGCAGTATCATTACGAGAAGACGTATCTTTGTTGGAAGTAGAGAGAGCATCGTCCTGACTTGAATCGATGACTGGTTCCTGTTTGAGTGCTTGGTCTACTTCTTTCTTCGATTTTTGGGACCTAACGCTCCACAACAGTAACGCAATCATTGCCACTAAGCTTAAACCTAGCATGATCAATAATAGGTTGTATTGACGATCATGGAACTCAGCTTCAAGTTTAATGATCTGTTCGTTTACTGAATTCTTCTTAATTTTATCGACTAAATAATTGAGCTGAGCGTAATCACTCAGCAATGCTGAAGCATCAGCCAGTAATTGTTGGAGTGCATCTTGCTCTTCGGATTTTAATGAATAAGATTTTTCAAGTATAGAATCAAAGGCGCGATAAGTTGCTGATGAACTTTGGTTATCGGAATACATCGCTTCAAAAACGACGACACCAAATTCGTTGAGTAGCGGCTTTAACTTAGGGGAAAGCTCAGTATCTGTGCGTAACACTTTGATGTTATCGACGATATCTTGCACCTGACTTTCTATCGGAATGAATTCATCAAATTTTTCTAAAAATTGATCGGCAACGTAAAGCAGTTGGTTCACATCAGGACGAAACAAGGCGTGTTGGAAATCAGATTCTATCTGCAGTCGGATCGAATAAACCAATTGAGCATCGAGTGCTAAATCATTAATGCGAGAGACTCGCAGCGGCTCAGAGAAATAAAGCGATTGCCTCAATTCATTAACGCGAATACCGAGTTCTTCAATTTGAGCGAGCGAGTGAGAGTAAGAACGGCTTAGATTAAGGAGAGCCAGTGAAGGAAGTAGCCACAGAGCCAAGAGTGCAACCAAAAAAGTTGCGGGTCTTTTAAAGCGATTGGGCTTTGCTACTGATTGTTCCATCGATATTCCTTGTTCATGCGAACTCTAAACCATTATGTTGCTAAACATAAACAAGCGACAACAACCTGCTGTCGCTTGCTACCTAATAACTTCGGACTATGACTTATTGCGAGTCAGTTGATCACGTAAGTTCGGTGGCGTCCCTTTAATGGTTAGCGTGTCTGTCTCTGGATCGTAGAAGATACGCTCACCTAAAAGCAGACTATCAAAACTAACATTCAAACCGCCACCAGCACCAACAAATTTTGTTAGTTTACGCATAGTTGCGCGGTCTGCTGGGAAGCTGTCTTCTAACTCGTAGCCTTGCTCACTAGTATAGTCAAAGAAGCTTGTACCATCTGTGCTTGCTGGCAATTCTCCAGAAAGTTCACGAACTTGAACTTCATCACCCGCTTTAAGCTGTTCGTTACAGTAATCCGCAACTTGTTTTTTATAGCTGATCGCTTCCTCTTTCTCTAACTTAGAGTCAGAAACAAAGTCTTCTACCGCTTGCATCAATACTTGGTTTTGCTGCTTAGCATCCAAGCCTACTTCTGCTTGAAGGAAGTCTAAGAAGAAGTCAGCGACTTTACGACCAACGCGCCCTTTAATATAAGTAAGGTAACGGTTTGACTCTTTGTCTGTGTCGTATGTTGAAAGATCAAGGCGCGCAACAATATCCATCTTCGAGATATCCAGGTAATCCGTCGCACTAATATCTAGCCCTTCGGTCACTTTCAAACTTTGGTTAGAAGGCAGTAGTCCGATGAAAAGGTAGTCTGTCGCAAGTGATTGATATTCAGCCAGTACCAAAGTGCCTTCATCAGCAAAAGGATACTTTGAAAGCTCATCTTTTAGACGTAGCGCACTTTTTTGAGAGAAATCATAAAAACTTTGTTCTCCAGATCGAAATTCATGCAACGACTGCTGGAATTCGCTGTCGGATTTGAAAGAACCAAATCCTTTACCTGCTTTTGAATTAAAAACTCGGTGAAGTTCCGCGACTAGGTTTTCAGATGCAGTATCGTTTTCTAGAGATTCAGCACGATAGTTAACAATCAGCTCTTCCTGATCGTTCTTGCTTAGCTGGTGTAAAATTACGTTGGAAAGGTGAAGGCTCATAGTGAAAATATTACCGTTCAGGTTTCAGTTGTCGTGCATAGTAGGTTATCATAAGCCGCTTTTACTATCATTATTAGAGTCCTTATGCCGATTATATCTAAATACACAGATGATCAAGTTGAAAAAATCCTAGCTGAAGTAGGTGCTGTACTAACTAAGCACAAAGCTTCGCCAGAACTTTCACTGATGATCGCTGGAAATATCGCAACCAATGTCTTAAATCAGAATGTTGCTGCTTCACAACGCAAAGGAATTGCTGAAAAATTTGCCGAGGCTTTAATTTCTTCTCTTGAAGATAAAAAGTCTCACTAAATTTGATTGACGGATAAAAGAATTATAAATGGTAGACAGCGCAAACTCATATAGCGATCGTGTATCTCGACTGGTTGGTTGGGGTCACTGGTTTGCATTTTTCAACATCATTGCTGCGATGTTGATTGGTACTCGTTATATTACTCAATCTGCTTGGCCAGAAACCTTGCTAGGTCAATTCTATTTGGCTGCATCGTGGGTTGGTCATTTTGGCTTTTTAGTGTTCGCGCTCTATCTATTAGTGCTGTTCCCGCTCACTTTTGTTCTTCCGTCGAGGAAGTTATTACGTTTGGTTGCCGTTATCTTCGCGACCATAGGTTTAACTGTCCTGTTGATTGATACCCAAACGTATCAAAATATAAACCTCCACCTGACGCCTGTCGTGTGGGAGGTTTTATTCAGTGGAGAGGAATCTGCATTCACGTCTGATTTGCAGCACCTCTTCATTGTTATGCCATTTATCTTCTTACTACAGCTTGGTCTGTCTGAGTGGGTTTGGCGTAAGCAGCGTAAACTGTCTCATAAACACATTGGCCGTCCGATTACTGCCGTCTTCTTCCTGTGTTTCATCAGCAGCCACTTGACCTACATGTGGGCTGATGCGTATTTCTATAACCCAATTACTAGCCAGAAAGCGAACTTCCCACTGTCTTACCCAATGACAGCGAAAAGCTTTATGGAAAAACATGGCCTATTAGACCGTGAAGAGTACCTTGAGCGTTTAGAAGCGAACAAAGAGAACGTAAACCTAGTTAGCTACCCGCTAGAAAAAATTCAATACAACCGCCGCAGTGATGATCTTAATATCCTGATGGTGAGTGTGAACAACCTTCGCTCTGACGCACTTAATGCGACAGCGATGCCAAACAGCTATGCCTACGCACAACAGTCGATCAACTTCACCAACCACTACAGTTCAAGTAACGACATGTTTGGTATTTTCGGCTTGTTCTACGGCCTACCGAGCAGCTACGCAAGCAGCATTGAAGCTCAAGGGTCAAGCGCAGTATTGCTCGATGTTTTAGAGAATCACGATTACAAGTTTGCTGCTTTTAGTGGCGACAACTTTAGCGATGCACTGTACTCGGATATCATCTTCCGAGGCCGTGATGTGATGCCAGAGCAAGCAACTTATGATGACCAAAGCGCGATAAAAACTTGGTCTGACTGGATTCAATCACCGCAAGCTATACGTCCTTGGTTTAACTTTATTGAATTGACTACGCTTGATAACTTCGCCAGCTACGATTCAAGTTCAGAGTCGGACTCAACGTTAACGACAGCAGAGCGTTTTGCAGCAGACTATCAAAAGTCTGCGACAGCGGCCGACGATCAGTTAGCAACTATCTACGCTGAACTGGAACGCTTAGAGCTCACCGACAACACAGTGGTTATCATTACCTCTAACCACGGTACTGAGTTTAACGAAACCAAAACCAACAGCTGGGGTGCAAACTCCAACTACAGTCGTTATCAGTTACAAGTACCACTGTTTATCAGCTGGCCTGGTAAGTCTGCTTCTGAATACACTCACCGTTCTAGTCATCTAGACGTGTCAGTAACACTGATGCAAGAGCTATTGGGTGTATCTTCGAACCCTACAGATTTCAGTAGTGGTCGCAGCCTGTTTAATGAACGTAACAGAAAGTGGATTCTTGCAGGAGACTCACGTGAACTTGCGCTTGTTACTAATCAGCAAACAACGGTGTTAGATAAATTCGGTAACTACAAATTGTACGACCAGAATTACAAGCGCCTGAAAAACGTAAGCCCTCGCTCACCTGTGTTGATGCAAGGCCTGACTGAGCTACAGCGTTTCTACACAAAAAATGACTAAATAATCAGCAAACAGAAAAGGGAAGCCAATGGCTTCCCTTTTTTATTGCCGTGAATGATTAGAAAACAAGCAACAAAACAAAATTATGAAAATTAAGGGTTTACAAGATCCTCCACCCCTTATATTATTCACGCCACTGGAGGGATGGCTGAGTGGTCGAAAGCACCGGTCTTGAAAACCGGCAACCGTTAATAGCGGTTCTAGGGTTCAAATCCCTATCCCTCCACCACTTTAAAAATGGAAAAAGCCGTTGATTATCAACGGCTTTTTTCATATCTGAAGGGTACTAAGTTCAACCGCAAGGATTGACTGAGACAATGTACCTTTTAAAAACTGCTAGCCATAACTACTACACTCGTATTTGCCTACCTAAAAGTTGTCGTGATCGTGGGTTCCCTTTTGACCTAAAAGTATCACTGTTAACCAAAAATCGTCGAATTGCCTCACTACGTAACTTAAACGTTGCCATCGAGCTCAAACAGCTTATTGACAGCATTACAATTCAGACTCACCCTGCAGACTTCAATATTGCTGCAAATAAGCTTATCAATGAGCTTAGAAGCGACTTTGACGATAATGACAGTACTTTCGTGACTAAACCAATACCAGTACGCAATACTTCGATACAGATACAACCAGTGCCCTTAACACGACAAGCTACATCACTTGCTTCCTTGAAATGTACACTGGTAAAATTTATCGACTCTAAAAAGCTCCAATCAATCCGACCGCTTACAATCCATCAGCTAGAATCACGTATTAACGATTTCATTCAATTTGCGCCAGTAGATAGAGTTGCCAATATAACAACGGCTCATGCCTTACTGTACCGAGACCATTTGTTGAAAAAAGGTCGAAGCGCTAAAACGGATAAAGAATACCTTGCAGCTTGTTTTCAGTTCTTTAAATACTGCAAACTGATGAACCACACAGGGTTCAATGCTTTTGAGGACGTTAAAATCCAGAAGAAGGCAACTAAGCGCCAAGATGAACAACGGGAACGCTGGCTATTGAAGGATATGAAGAAGTTTTTCGGCACACGCCTATTTAAAGAAAAAGATGAAGAGTTTCAGTGGATTTCGAAAATCCTACCTCTATCTGGTATGCGTCCATCGGAAGCTTGCCAATTGCGAGTTGCTGATATCAAGCAAGAAAACGGTATTTACTACTTCTCAATTACAGAAAGTGAGGACGGTAAATATGTAAAAAACGCTAACAGTATCCGTGAGGTTCCCATTCACAATCACCTGATCAATATGGGCATTCTAGACTATGTTGCTAAGGTGAAGGCTGCGGGTAGAAGACAGTTATTTAGCTATAGCCCAGGAAATCAGTTTGATGATTGGTCTAAATCATATTGCATAAAGATCGGTAAATACCAAACGTTGATAGGTATGAAACCCCGCCAGAGACCTACCGCTTACGGGTTCCGACACACTTTCATAGACGAATTGAAGCAACAAGGTGTTCCTGAGCACATCACCGCTCAGCTCGTTGGGCATGGAAATAATAGTATGACTTACGGGCGGTATGGAAAGCGGTTGCCACTGAGCCAGTTAGCAGAAGTTATTAATGGGATCAGCTATGAGCCAATAGGAGACTAAAGTTAAAACATTAATCCCGCAAGTCGCTGGCAACTAGTAACAAATCCTTACCAGTTGTGTGATTACCGAGGGAGGTTGACGGTCTAAATACCGAAGGATTCTGTCGTTGCTTTATTCATAGTAGTCCACTATTGCAGATTAGTTTCTATTCGATAATTGATTCCTCGGCACGTGCCTCCCGTAA
>NZ_JBFRVM010000060.1:0-26679 GCF_041475145.1 Vibrio sp. 10N.222.49.A3 | reverse complement strand
TAACTGGAGCAGATCAGGTGTCGTTAAGCCTTTTATCATGGGCGTTGTTGGGTAGTGTGTGACTAGTGCGTTGGGGAAATACATCAACAAACAACTACACGCTGATACACCATGAAAATGTCCATGCCATTGTACTCAATTGCTTCAATGAAATTTATCCTCGATATTCCCTTTAGAAACCTACCAACGAATGTCTGTACATTGTTCGTTTTAAGTGTGATGGGGTGAACATTCGATAAAAATGCTGTTATTTAAGTGAGTTATATCGCATTAACATGAAGTTAATTAATGTAGTTTTACTGCAACTTGTTGAATTTATTCTAACTATATTATAGGTGTTTTATGTTTGGTTCATTAATGAAGAAAACTTTTGGAAGTGATTATAGAGCAAATTACTTTGAGCGAAATCCTTCGGTGAATGGATGGTATAAATGCAATGGTTGCAATGAAAAGTTAAGAAAAGGCGATTCTAATTTAACTATCGATCATATTGTCCCTCAGAAATTTGGTGGTTCTAACTCTGTCGCTAATCTTCAGGTTCTGTGTCGAAGTTGTAATAGTAAAAAGAATGCGAAAATTAATGCATTGACTCTGAAGTACTCCGGAGAGGCTTTGATTAGGGAAGTTAAGAATATTAGATTATGAAGAAAGTTATCAAAGGTTTGTTGGTGGTTACGGCTGCATTGTGTTTAGTTGTTAACCCTATAATCTCAATAGTCCTTTTACTCATCGCATACTTTGTGTAAGCAATGTTTCGAACTTTGATTATGGTGGTAGTGATACGTCGCTACTACCTGTAATCACCATGCTCTATACTGTGTGATGGTTAGAGCAAAATTACAGTTAGTCCCACTTTCTACGTAGCCTTATCTCACCTCTCTGTAACAAACAACTTTTCAAACAGATATTAACGTTTTGAATACAACGTCAATGGAGGTTTGAATGAGTAAATCACAACGACTCACCACCACTTTCCTCAACAGTCTAAAACCCAATCCCACAACTGCAAAATCCACCGATTACGAAGTCAATCTATCCGCTATGAAAGACTCCGGTTTACCTACTGGTGTTCGCTGCTTAGTCGGTAAGTCTGGCGGCAAGCGGTTCCTGCTTCGATATACAAGCCCTGTTACTGGTAAGAAGGCGTCGGTAGGTTTAGGAAAGCACCCTGAAACCTGCATCATTACCCTGCGTAAAATTGCTAAGGAATACCGTCAGCAGATTCTTGAGGGTATTGATCCGAAGATCGAGCGTGATACTGAAAAGACTGATTCGTCTATGACCCTTGAACGGTTTTTCAATGAGGTCTATCTTCCTCTTCAAAAACAACGTCGTACATGGAAAGATGATGTCGCACGATTCCGTCATGCTAAGTCTATCCATCATGTTCCGATTAATGAACTAACCGCTGCGCATATCGTGAAAGTGCAGATGGAAATGCAAAGTAAGATCAGCAAAACCACTGGTAAGCCTTACGCAACCGCCAGTATTTGCCGGGTATTAGCACTTCTCAAGTCGATAAATAAACATGCATACCGTCTTATGGATTGTCTGTTGGTTGCAGATAAAGTCAGCTTACCGAAGTTGGATAATATCCGCACAGGATACCTCACCGAAAATCAACTGAAGGACTTTGTTCGTCATGCTTTGGAGTATCCAGATAAACACACAGGATCGTTCTTAGCGTTGCTGTTTTTGACTGGATTAAGGGATCGTGAATTAAGGTATTTAAAGCACGAATCGATAAATTGGGAACAGAAAACTCTGTATATAAATCGAACAAAAAATGGTCGTGACCACATTATTTATGCAAGTGATTACATGCTCTCTATTTTGAAGTCGATACCTAAAGTGACGAATAATCCTTATATCTTTGCTGGACGTCGAAAGTGTAAACCGATCAGCCCTGCTAGACACGCATTGAAAGTGATCAAGGAGAAGATGGGACTGCCTGATATACCAGGAGATAAAGCCAATATAACCCTGCACAGTGCCAGACATACACTTGGAACTTTGCTTGCGGCAAAAGGAGTGCCTTTACATGATATTGCTAAACAATTGAATCACTCCGAGATAGGTATAACGAGTAAGTATTATGCCAAGCATACCGTTGGTCGTAGGCGTAAAATTGGCTCACATCTATCGGATATGGTTAGTGGTGATATTCCACTTGAATAGACTGAGTAATACTTAAAACAAATCATTTGAAAAAGCCCTCGTACAGCGACTAGCTGGACGAGGGCTTTTTCATTATTAGAAGGAAATTCACGATGAAAACAGTAAACAATTTTGAAGAAATTCAATCACTGCCAATGCCTGATGATGTGAAAGTAAAACTACTCGAACATTTGATAGAGCCATTCGGTGATGAAGAAAGTACGAAAGCGTTCTGGGATGAGGTTGGCACCACTTTGTATTTGATTGAAGCCGACGATACCGATGAAACCTTGAGTAAAGAACCGGAAGGCGATCAAAGCTTTCTACGCTTTGTCACTAACTACCCTGAATGGGTTTTATTACTAAATGATGATGACTGTCCTTGGCTACTTGCTGTTGCCATTGTTACTACGGCTGGTAGTGGGGTGTATTGCTGCGCTCCAATGAACAGTCCAACGTTCCCTGTCGTCAAGCTTGCTGAACAAGCTGAAGTTTAACTCTGAATCTAATCTTAATAGTCACTAATAGTATGGAGGTGTCCCATGGCACGTAAAACCAATCAAAAAGAAGAAGTCGTTCAACCTGAAGTCGTAGAGGGGAATGAACAAGCCACGGTTGCTGACGACAATCCAGTAGACCATTTCGCTAATGTCGTGCTCGATGGTAAAGCGAAAAAGTTATCACCGAAAACTCAGAATCATGTGTTCTATGAGCTTTCGGTACATGATGATCTAAATACTCTATTCCTTAGGCTTTCGGGTAATGAAGGTGGCGGTCTTCATAGTAAAGAGTGGGTAGCCTTTGAAGATATTGTCGCTGTGTTAAATGAGCAACACGACAAGCCGTTTAAAAGCACTGTACTTAAATCTGTGTTCAAAGGTGGGTCTGCTAATAATGCTGGATTTATGGCGGCGGCACTGCGTGGGTTATTACTTATCCTGCCGTCAGAGAAATCGGTGTTTCTCCACGTTCTTGCGCCTGACTACGAGCAACGTCGTGATGAACTCCTGTCATTAGTGGACAGTGAAACCGAAGCTAAATAACCCTAAAAGCAGATCAATCCTTACCGACTAAACCACTTCCAAAATCTCATACTGCGCACTACCCAAAAGTGCATCCCTAACAAATTAAAAGAGAATTTATTATGAAACTATGCTTTTCAAAGAATAAGCTGACTTTACCTGTTAGTGTCGATCTTCAAGATACTTTAAACCGAGTGATCAGTGAGTCAGGTAAATGGACACCCATGATCCAATCGGTCGTGATTAGCTTCCGAGATTCGAGCTATAGCTCTGAGAACGGCGGTTTTCATCCTGTTGAAATCAGGCTTGTTCGACTCAATGACCAATGGGTATTTGATTACATTACTGACTTTGCGTATTGCGGTGGTCCCTATCCCGAACTGGTTAAAGAGGTGGATTTCAATTTTGGATGTGGGACAGCGAGTTTTTCCTATGTTCCGGAATTACCAATAATAAGTAGTGAGGTAATGGAGTTCTATTCGATGTGGGAATCCAACTTTCTAAGCTACATCGGAATGGACTGCTTTGATGAGATAAAAGTCACCGTGGATTAGTTCATCAGTAGCAAACCAAGTTGAAAGCACCATGTATGAACCATAAAACTGCTGTGTCACTTCCTAGTGAAATCAAGGCTTCCTATTGTGCCATGCTTGTCATGGTGTGATGGGAAGCCTTTTTCATTGGAGTAAGTTTCTACAACGTTTTGCCAATCCGTTGAGTTCAGAGCTCAGAGAAGATGAAGTGACTGGGTTATTATGGGGAGGTGGAAACACCAAGGAAAGGAACTCTAATTTTAACGGGGTTGCTGTCTTCTTGCTGGTGTTTTGACATTAATGACTCCCATTGCTATGTCGAAGCAATGGGAGCGTTTTTGTAGATTAAATCTAGAGCTGGTATGGCTTCCTTGCCTAACCTGAGCTGAAAGTCCTTATAATTAATTTAATAATATAAATATATTAAACTTAGCTAAAAGCTCTGTTCTAATCTATTAAAGTGTTAATTTTGGCGGGGTGAAAATATGGGATTTAGCACTTTCCCTTGTCTGGTATCGGTTGGTCATTTCATCAAGTCAATCGCTGTGCTTGTTACGCACCGACAGGTTTAATTTAGGTACATAGTGGTCAGTTTAAGCTTAGGGCTTGGTTGGTGATTCTCGGGTGACTTCATTATGTCAGGCGCTGATACTGAGAGTGACTCAACCAGAAGTTTGCAACACATCACCTTACAGCTATCAGAGTGGTTTCTATTTGGTTGATTCCAGATAGGTTTGTAACTCCTGCTTCAACTTGTATCTCACCCAATCAGGTGACAGCACTTCGACATCAGGAAGCCACGCTTTGAGTAAGCGGAGTAATGCTTGAATGTTGCTAGTCGTATAGCTTACCAATACATCACCTGAACCTAGCCCTGTTAATACTCGAAAGTCATTGGGATTATTTTCTTTGAAGAAGGTTTCGCTGACTCTTCCGCTAATTTGTATAACCACCTCAACGGGATGTGGCAACTCATCTTCATATCCTCGACCAGTGAGCTTGTGTTCAACATTTAGGTCAGGTGAGTATTTATCTTCGTAACGCACTAACTCACGAATCTTAGCCACTCTGAGAGACTCTAGCTGGTTTCTCTGTGTCCCGACAATGAACCACAATCCGCGTTCATTCAAAAGTTTGTAGCTGTGGAACTCATCGTAGGTTTTCCCATGGCAACTAAAGCTAATCACGTTCCGGCGTTGTATCGATTCGATAAGTTTCTCGAACACCGAAGCATTTTTACTGATGTCTTCGATTTGCGGATTCTTGAATAGAAAGGGCGGAGTGCTCTTGTTGTTCAATACACCATTACTTAGGTAGTGCTTACCGGAAAATAGCGTATCGAACCCCATCTTCATCAGCAGCAATGACACTTCATTATTGCTCTGCCTACCTAGAGCTTGTGGGTCAAGAAAGTAGCAAGCACCGTCACGTTGTATCGGTAAGTAGTTTAATCGTTCATTGAAGTCCCGTTGAAGCGTTCTTTCACTCACCCTAAATTCCCGGCTCAACTCTTCCAGATACAGTTTCTCACCTGTATTCAAACGGGTCAGGATGATGCCAAGTCGTTTCGCTAGTTTGTCATGCTCTTTCATTCTACGCATTGTAGATAGGTAGCTCGTCAGGTGGTGTCGTGGTCGGAAAGAACCTGATTATTTCTAGCGAATTTTCATAAGGTTACTGATATTGCTATAGCTTTCATTAGTTACCTCAAGGTATGTCTTACAAGGCATTCATCAATCATTTCAATATTTCTACATCTGAGCGACACACCCTGTCGTTCACCCCCTTTAAACTAATCATCAATCACGTTAACGCTGTCTTTACCAGCGGCGTCATTACGTATTTAAGGAAAAAACAACAATGAAAAAATCAATCATCCTGCTAGGTCTAACTTCGCTATTCGCATCTTCAGTTTTCGCCGGCGGCACGTTCGGCGGTAATCCGGGCGATATCTCGAAAATGAAAGAACTGCTAGAGCCACAATGGAATGGTAAAGCAGGCATTCAGAATACAGCGTCTTACGGAGTTATCGTGCAATGGAAAGCGGATGTCTGTGGAACCATGAATGGTCATGTTACTGATGCGACTTTATGCGGTTCAGATAGCCCGAAAGGCAAAGCACAATAAGGTTTGTTGTATTGGTCAATTTAGCTCGACGTTGGTGTAAGACTTGGAACTCTCGACATTAACACTGGACTAGGTTGAACGGTATAACATCACTAAGGGTCATGTTCTTCATTGAGCATGGCCCTTTCTTTGTTTGTAGCAATGAAAAATTGCAGAGAAATAGAGGTAATACAATGATGAATTTATTAACACTGGGGCAATCATCGCTACCGATGAAAGCGATTGAAATTGAGCGTGAGTATCCAACGACTAAGGTGAAAATTCGCCCTAGTACATCAGGTGCTATGAAGGGTTTGGCGATAGGGGCTAGTATCGGCCGCACGTGTGGAGCCGAAGCCGCTGTAGTCGGAGCTGTAATTGGTGGCTGCGTGGGAGCATGTGTCGGCCCTGAAGATTAAAGAGAAGTAGAGTAAGTGAGAGCTGTTGCTCTCACTTTTTTCGTAATCTTATTTTTATTGCAACGCTTATCACATAAGGGGAATGTGTATGTGTGCTTCAAGACGGTAGGGGTAGATATAATAATGTAACGAACCTTAGCAGTTAGGCTTTGATTTCAATATTCAACTAACTCAATCTTAACTAAGAGATTTCCTTTGGCTAGACCGACCAATAAAAAAGCTGCGTTAAAAAAGCGATGTAACGAACTTGAAAACAAAATCAAGCAATCCATGACCTTCCGTAAGGAACACGAACTGTCTAACAGCACTAGTGAAAAGCTGACGGGTTTTAACTATCACGCTAAAGCATTAGAGCTTGATACCGCACAGACGCGAGGCCATGCCGTAAACTATGTCTATGATGCTATTGCAGACGTTAGAGCTAATGCCATTGGTAACATGCATGATGTTGCGTCGGGTGAAGAAGACGTATTTGGTTATATTGATGATGCTTTCTGCGAGCTTCATGGTTTACCCCTGTTAGATAGATTTGATGAGTTAACCGATGCTCAAGCTATATTCATTTCGTTGATTGTTCCTGAGTTATATCCTGATATTGATGACGTCGTAGAAACAAATCCGAATGTTGCCGAACTGCTGATGCCTGCTTTAGCTCGTGACAAACTGACGAAAGCCCGTGATGCAATTAGCCTAGATAATTTTGATGATGCTGAGTTACTGCTTGAGGAAGTGGGTCAAATCGCTGAGATGATTATTGTGGTTCACCAATACTTGAACCCTGCTCCTTATAAAGTTGTTGTTGCGAATAAGAAGCAGCAAATAGAAAAAGTTTCTAATATTAGAAGTGAGTTAGTAAAGCGGACTGTTGTCTATAAAGCGAGTCAAGACTTTCAATCGGTTGTCACCAAATATGCGCTTAATGTTAAATCACTTCTTGAGTCTAAAGCTATGCCATCTGGGCCTGAAGATATTATTTCTGCATGTGTGAGAGGGGTGTCTAGCTCCATTGGTAATATTGACCCTAGTGCATATCGATCAATTAGAAAATCTGAACGAGATTTTGTTATAGAACTTTCCAAGTTAGCTTCTGACTTTGAAGACTGCTGTACTTTAGAAGTTGATGATGAGTCGCCTACAGATCTTTATGACTTTAGTTTGGAGATAATATCTATAAATTTACCTAAACTGAGACGTCACCTTAAACAAATAGACTTAACTGAGCGCAAAGTTAAAATCAGCTAAAACGGCCCATTTGTACTGAATAACACAACTCCCTTTGCTTTATAGAATCCGTTACATGTATTAATTATGTAGCGGAGCTTGTCTTGTCAACTAACACCATTTCTTTTACTGCCGATGCTTTTAAGGCACATCCTCGTCCTAGAGTAGGTGAGAAACCTATCACTAGGCGGCGTGATGGCGCTCGTCATCAGCAGGTTACATTTTATGCTAATACAATATCACTAAGTCTTTCTAAATCGTTTAAAGGCCAGCGTTTCAATCAAGTCATTGGACACTGGCCTGCGATGAGTATTTCTGCCTTTGAAAAACTTGCCAATGAGCGTTTAGCTCAGATAGAGCAAGGTTACTACAATAAAGCCTCATCAATATTAGTCGGTGATTTTTTCATTGATTATGTCCTGCCGATGATGCAAACCCATAATCGCGATATACAAAGTGTTAAGACTCGCTGGCGTCGTCTAGCTGGTGATATTGCTCATCTGTCTCTAGGTGATGTGAGCCGTCTTGATATTACGCAAATCCTGACTCGACTAGCGACTGAGGTGAAAGGTTCTACGGTTAACCGTCACTTGTCGCTTTTATCTAGAATCTTTTCTATTGCAGTAGAACTTGAATTACTGCACCGAAATCCTTGTAAAGGTATTAAAAAGTGGCCTGAATCTAATATCCGCGATCGCGTGTTAAGTGATACTGAGTTGTTTCACTACATCGATAAAGCACTTGAGATCGGTTCGTTTCATGCCAAGGCATTATTGGTGAGTCTTTTTCTTGGATTGCGTATCAGTAACGTGATCAGCATTAGCAAAGAGATGATCAATCATGATTTCACCATCTTATCGTTGCCTCAAACTAAAAATGGTCGTGCTTATCGCATTGCGATTAATGAGCCAGCCAGAAAGCTTCTAACTGAATGTGCGGCGATAACTTGGAATACTTGGTTATTTCCATCTGCGTTACATGAAGACCAGCATATTGCATCACCGAGAGCTTGCCATGCCAAGATCCGTGAACATGTTGCCTTAACAACTGGCTGTCATGAGCACTTGGTTATTCATGACCTTCGCCGTACCTATGCCAGCCGTCAATTAGCCCTAACAGGTGATGCGCGATTGGTTCAGCAAAATCTTTTTCATCAAAGCGTAACGACAACCGAGCGTTATGCCTTTCATAGTGACCAATCACTTACCCAAGCGAGCCAAGATACTGCCTCATCGCTGATCTCTGGTCACTCTCAATCATTCAATTTGCATCAAGGATAAAATCATGAACAACGCCATTTTAACTAAAGCTGACTTAGCAGAGCGTCAACAACGTAGCTTGGAGTCGATCACGACAGCTTGTTCACGCAACCCGTCTTCTGTACCGCCATTCTTTAAGTTAGGCACTAATCGAAATAGTCCCATTCGTTTCAGATTAAGTGATGTGATTGCTTGGGAGGATGAACTGGCTGAATTACAGAAGCAGCAATTAGCAGCCCAAGAGCAAGCATTGAAGCCACGATGGATTATTTAAGGTGTTAATCGCTAACTACATGAAACATAACCTCATTGAGGCGTTCAGCCTCAATGAGGTTATGTGTTGCTTTGACAAGGCGATTTTATTTCCTGACAAACGGCGATTTTTGTACTGAATAAGTGGAGGTAACCGTTTCTGAATAATAACCCTGTATTTAAGGCTGAAGCTTGTGATGCAGGGTTTG
The DNA here is from genome assembly GCF_041475145.1 of Vibrio sp. 10N.222.49.A3. Taxonomy (NCBI): domain Bacteria; kingdom Pseudomonadati; phylum Pseudomonadota; class Gammaproteobacteria; order Vibrionales; family Vibrionaceae; genus Vibrio; species Vibrio sp. 10N.222.49.A3. Next base: position 17,501 of record NZ_JBFRVM010000060.1, on the reverse strand, counting down.
TCTCGATGATGTTATGTGGTGTTTTGTAAGACGATTTTATTTTCTAGCAAAAGGCCATTTTTGTACTGAATAAGTGGAAGTAACGGTTATTGAATAATACCCATGTGTTTAAGGCTACAGCCTTTGATACCCATGGAGCGAGCCTCTAATGGACGCTCTTTAACAATTTGGAAATCTTAATAGGAAACAGTAATTATGACTACTTCTGCACCTCTATTCGTTCGTAATGGTAATGATATTGTAAATGCGGGTTCTTCAACAACCCTCGTGCATACTGGTGAGCTAACTTTTGCACTGGATTCTCAAGGTGAACAGACTATTTTTGATAAAAGTGAATCGTCATTTGCTTTGTTTGAGAAGGTTAGAAACCGTGTTAATCCATCAAAAAAGTTCGCCATTGTACTTGAAAACGGTGGTTTTGTTGATGCTCGAATTATCAAGAATGTATTTGAGTCTCCTAAGACTGGAAACTTGATTCTAATCGGTCTAAATGGAAGACCAGTATGTATCTTTGATAAGGAAGTGTACTCCGATATTGAAGGTCTTGCAGACGCACTTGCTGATGTGCTTATGGACATTAGTGAAGGAAAAACGGTGGCGTCCATTGAGTGGACAGCATATCAAAAGTAACACTTTGGTATGAAACATCATTTTCTTATTAAGGCTCCCTAGTGGAGCTTTTTTTGCGTTTGGAGATTAGGTAGATGAAAGAGACATTTGAATGGCTGGAGCAAGATGCCAGTGCGATGATGGACAGCTTGGTTGAGGCTGGTTGGCAAGAGTCAAAGCAAGAGCTGGCAATCGATAGCTGGGAGGTTCAAGAACCTGTTGATGTGTTTGAGGCGGTTGAGCCTAAAGCTAAGCCTTATATCGGCAAGAAGCCACAGAAGAAGGAGAAAGTTAAGCGTAAGAAACGAAAGGTAACTCCTTTCTTTGAGCGACCTGTAATAGCTATCGATACAGAGTACACCGAGTCTGATTGCGGAGAGTACAACAGTATCTTGAGTTATCAACTTGCTGTTTTGTATAAGGGTCTGCTTTCAACACTTATCTTGTATCCTGAATCGACTAAAAAGTCTGGTCGTTTGGCATTGGATCGATGTTTGGTTCAAGCCATCGAAAAGGCAATGGATGAAGGTGTATTAGATACTTTTCCGACTGACGTAATTATTTGTGCTCACTGGTTATCGGCTGATCTGTTTAACTTCAGTAAAGCGTTTGATCAGTTAAAGACACATGTAAGCGGATTGCGAAAGACGGTGGCGAGCCTTGACGATGTATATGGACTAGAGCTTGATAAAGTGATGTCTCGCCGCATCGATAAGGAACCGCTCCAGGTCAATACCAAGTCGCGTAATAAGAAAACGCTCTACATCACTTTCTTTGACACTATGCTGTTATCGCCGAATGGTTCGTCACTTTCATCGGTGGGCGACTTACTTGAGATCCCGAAAGTCGAGATCCCTGAGCCTTATTCTATTTCTCGTATGGATGAGTTCTTGGAAGCTGAGCCTGAAAAGTTCGCTGAATATGCTTTAACCGATGCGATTATTAGTGCTCGCCACTTTGAGCGCGTTTCTCTCTTTTGCCAACACACATTAGGTTTAAAGTCGGTGCCATTCACTATTGGTGGCATTGCCGTTAAAGCTTTTGTGAATAGCTTGGAAGATAAGCGCGGTTATCGTGGTTTATTTGGTTTTGAGAAAGTGACTAAAGAAATTTGGCCATCAGATCGAAATAAGCCATTAACGATAACAAGGGATGTCCCCGTTGCTGCACGTATGACATTAGAGGGCTTTGCAACCCAGTGTTATCACGGTGGCAGAAACGAAAGCTTTATCGCTGGTCCCACTCAAGTCGATACTTGGCGAGATTATGATATACCGTCCTGTTACTCGGCGATTACGTTAGGTCTACGTGAGCTAGCGAATGAGCAAATGTATATGACTCAGGACTTACATGACCTGTTCAACGACAAGTGTGCCATGGCATGGGTTGAGTTTAAGTTCCCTGAGAATACTCGCTTCCCAAGCTTGGCGGTTCGTTCAGATTATGGTTTGTTATTTCCCATCACTGGTGAAACATATGTTACAGGTCATGAGTTGGAAGTCGCATATAACCAAGGCGCTGAGATCACCATTAAGCAGGCATTCGTCATTCCATGGAAAAATGATGTGCGTATTTTCGAAGATTTTATGAAATGGGGTCGAGAGAGGCGTAAGTCATTTGTTAAAGGTAGCTTTGATGAAAAATTAACCAAAGAAATGTTAAATAGTTGTTATGGGCGAATGGCACAATCACTTCGCCCCAAAAGTGCGTTTGATATACAGGCTGGATACTCCAAGCAATTGCCTCCATCGACGTTGACGAATCCTTTCTTTGCGGCTTATACGACGGGTCTTGCTAGAGCTATGTTAGGTGAGATGCTTCATAGCATGCCCGATGAGAAGGTTGTTGTGTCTGTTACGACGGATGGTTTCTTAACCAATGCTGAATTAGAAGAAATAGACCTATCAGGTCCTATCTGCCAGCGGTTTAGGGAATTATATCATCGAATAGATCCATCGGGTGGTGAAATTCTAGAACTGAAGCATCAGGCTGAACAGCTAATAGGCGCTAAAACCCGTGCTCAATATACCGTCATAGAGAGTGAAGGCTTTGAACCTGTATTAGCGAAAGGCGGCGTGAAGGTAGATCCAACAGTAGCAGATCAAAGTGCTCATATGGTGGATATGTATTTGAACCGTGCTTTTGATGACAAAGTTGATGGTAGCTACCTGACACCGAATCGGATGCGCTTTTTAGAACATAAGGATTTAATGCTTGAAAAGCGTTCGATCTTTTTGAACATGGAATACGATCATAAGCGAGAGTTGTTGAATCCAAAAATGCTCGATGTCAAAGACCTACAGCATATAGCTTTGGAAACTAAACCTCATTATTCGTTGGACGATATGCTGTTTACTCGTCTTCGTTTTGACCATTGGCGAAAACAACATTGTTTAAAGACTTTAGAGGACTGGTATAACTGGCAGGACCGCCTAGCAATGGCGAAAGCTTCTAACAATAAGTCACTAAGACTTAAATCTGATGAAACATCGGATAGCTTAATGGCGCGTCTATTCTTGCGCTTCTATGCCCATGAACAGGGCGGCATATCTAAATCTGACATAAATGCTAATCAACTTGCCTCATGGCTAACGGAGCAGGGTTACCCAACCAAATCGACGTTAGTACGCTCGGCAGGTAAATCTAAGCTAATTGAAGCAGCAGTACCGTTAACGGAGCTGACTATCAAATTAGCCATTCTAATTAAATCGAAGTTTCCCAGCTTCGTAATCGAAAAACTTTTCGAACCTATAGCTCGTGAATCGCTACGAGCAGCGCTTAGCAGCCAGCTAAGTTCGTAAATATCAATTATAGATGAGCCCTTGAGAGATAAGGGCTTTTCCCTCTGTATGTCATAGCACCGTAGGGGTATTAAGACAGCAATCCTACACGCAATGACCTTTATTCAAATTCATAGCCGTCATTCCGGCGGTTTATCAAATTTTTAATATTCAAGGAGCCTATCGTGGCTAAATCTAAGAAAAATCCAATCGTAATTCTTCGTGGTAAGAAATGTTCAGTTTTCCCAAGTGATAAGGAAGCGAGACCTTACTATTCAGGTGGTAAAGGTGTTAAAGGTAGCAAGGGCTGCGCTATCTTTTATAAGTGCGGAACTATTGAAGCTGGTATGCGCGACTTAAATTTATTTCAGAAGTGGGAGTCAATAGCTCCTGAACTTAAGGCGCGTAACATGACGGCTCCCGAAGCCATGAAAATCATTGCTGCAATGGATGCGAATCCAGAACAATTTATGGTTGAGCAATTAGCGTTGGTTGAAGCTGAGCGTAAAACAGTACTCGAAAAGGAGGCGGAACAGCGTAATCAGCCTAGTCTAGTTGAATCATTAAGAGCTTCATCTAAGCGAGCTAGAGAGCGTGAATGGGAAAAGATTCAAGAGCAGAGTGAGCGAAATAGAAAGCATGTGAAGTTCGAGTGTGACTTTGGTGTAGGTGGTAAGTCATCTCAGATAAAGAAAGTTTCTGGCGGCGTTACTCAAGTAGAGCATGAGATTGGCGCTAAGGCTCCACGAAAGCGACTAGAGCTTGGATATGCGGCTCTTAAACTAGCAGATGACGATCTTAAGCAAGGTGCTGATACCGTCGAAATACTTGGTCTGGATGTCACTGTGGTAAACACGCTGACTGTATGGGCTGATGGATTTAAGCAGCGAGATTGGAAGGCTTCAAGCGGTAATCCATTGGCGAATATTGAACTTGTGAAACCTATGGTGGCGCTTTACGATGATATTCAGGCTAAAGTCTCTTTAGGTAAACGTGAAGAAAGTGAGCCATTACCTTTCTAAATTTCTAGCCCTACTAGTCTGACAGGCTTGACCTGTCTGATTAGTGGGGCTTTTTAGATCTTATTATTCGGAAAAATAAATCATGAAAAACGCTTATCAAATTAAAGACCTAGAATTTCATTCTCGCAGTGCTGCTGCGCGTCACTATGGCTTAAACCCTAAGATGATTAATGAAAGCGTTACCAAATTCGGCTGGACGTTAAAGCAAGCCCTTGAGTTCTCAATGCCGTCAGGCTGCTAAAGAGCTTGGTGTGGCGCAAAGTACGCTGATGAATCGTATAAAGGCTAGCATTGGCGTCGAGGAAGCTTTGTCTGCTGTGCATGGCGAGCGTGAGAAGTTAAAAGGTCAGTCCAAGCCAATGTTCTACGGCAACAAGCTTTACCCATCAGCGCGTCATTTGTTGCTTGCTAACCCTGCACTGGTTGCTGGTGGGGATTTAAGTAAGGCTGTTACTTCGCTGAATGACAAGGCTCGTCGTGCTAAGAACAAAGGTGAGATTGAGAATCTGTCGATTGATGAGGTATCAGTTAAGTATGATTTGCCGAAGATGCGGTTCGGGGATGAGTTTGATGGTTGGGTGGCGGTGTTAGCTGAGGATGAGCTAGGTAGTTTGTTTTATGAGATTAAGTGATTGATATTGATATTGATATAAAAAGTAAAAGGGAGCAGCTGCGCTATGTGGCTTCTCCCTTTTTACCTCATGATGGTATTGAACAAATGTAAGTGAGCAAAAAGCTACTTTTACTGTTTTTATTCAATTAACTTATATAAAACATGTCACAGTTCTTTTTCATTTAGTTGCTAGATGTTTCAAGTGAATGTAGCATTCCCTGTATCGGGTCAATTAAGTAGGTAAATGTATGATTAACATATTGAAAGTAATACTAGGTGCTGGTACAGGGTTGTCAGGTGTAGGTGCTTTCATTTTCTATGCTATCTACAGTCAGTTGTTTTCAGTCGAGGTTTTATCGAGTATGACTTCTGAGCAAATTTATGACCTAACAAAGCTTTCTACCATATCTACTTTTGTATTTGCTCTTATGCTCGTCATATTGCACCAACTTAGTAAAGGAAAGGGTTCGGTAGTTGCTGATAATGGAGGGGTTGCAGTGAAAAGCTCAGGTAAGAACAATAATATCCATATAGGTAAGTGACATGGCAACAGCTAACAATGGCGGGATTGCAGTTGAGTTATCGGGTAAAAATAATCACCTTGAAGTTTTGAATGCTCATAAAGTTCGTTCTGCACTTACCCCATTACTTGAAAAAATATTAGATACAACTGATCCACTTGATTTGGAATTAGATAATGACTACATCTTTACTGAAAAAGTTGAACTGAAAATAGATTATAATTGTTTGAATGTTTACTCTGAATTGATAAGGGAGAATTCTAGTTTTCTTTTTATTGTAGAGGAGGCTGTAGAAGCTTTTGACAATGAAAACCCCAACTACAGAAAGAGATTTCTTAAATCGATAAACATGAAGTATAAAGAAGCTAAACGAGACGTTATGATCGAGAATAATATCAACACTAAAAATCATATAGATGTTATTTCTTGCATAAAAGATAATTCCGATTTTTTAGTTTCATCAGTTAGAAATAAAATGTTTGATGATAATTTTTCTAACTTGGATTTTTGTGTCGAAAGTCTACAAATGGCTAGGGATATGATTGTTTGTTATGGGTTTATTAACTGTAAAATCCTTGAGATTCCAGTTGAATGATTATTTCAAATACGCAGTCGCCTAAAAAAGCATTATATTTTATTGGTGCTCAAATAATCTTGTCTATTAAATCTTCACCATATAACAAGGTATGTACTATTGAACTATATGATCGATACTGTTCAAGTTATGAAAGTATTTCATTTACTTACTTTATGTTAGCGCTTGATTGGTTATTTGTCGCTTCCGTATTAAATATTAATGAATCAGGTGAGCTATACTTATGCAGTTGATTAAGCTTGTGGTTAGAGATGGAAGTGCAGTAGTAAGAGAGTGTGTTTTTAACAGCGGTCTTAATATTGTGACTAATGTTGGTGAGCATGGGAATCAAGTAGGAAAAAGTACCGTTCTTAGAGTTATTAATTTTTGTTTGGGTTCTGATGGAGTCTCAGTTTGGTATGATCCAGAGTCTAAACAAGTAAATGATGACATATTTAATTATGTAACTAAGGGGGGAGTCTATTTTGAGTTGTCTTTAAAAATGTCTGATGAAGATGATGATGTTGTCCAAATAATTAGAACTATAGAAAAACCAAAGAGTAGATTAAAAAGAATCTCTTGGATAAACAAAGATAAATACACATCGCAAAAAGCATTTGAAGTTGCAATACAGAACACTCTTAATGTTTCTTACTCTAAGCCCAACTATAAAACACTAAAGAATCGTTTGTTTAGAGTGCGAAAAGAAGTAGCTAGCGCACCGCTGAGGTATGATAACGTTTTTACTAGCGATGATGACTATAGAGTAATCTATTCTTATCTTTTTGGTTTTTCTGCTCATGAAAAAGTAAAGCTAGAGTATAAACTTAAAAGTGACTTAAAATCTCTAGAGGCTAGAGAAACAGCTCTTAAAAATGGAAAAGATATTTCTGAATTTCACCTAGATGTAGAAAGGTTAGAAAAAAATATCTGTAATCTGAGAAGTAAAGAAAAGCAGTTTGATTTTTCTAGTGTGCACATTGATAAGTTGGATGAGTTAACTGAAATTAGAAAGAAGATATCATCATCTAGTTCAGCTTTATACAATCTTGAGACGCAGCGAGACTTTTCTAAACGAACTATAGATCAGTATGTAAATAAAAAAACAGAAGTTGATATAGAGCTTCTATCGAGTATCTATAATGAAGCGAATAGCATAATACCAGAGTTGAAGAAATCTTTTTCAGAAGTGGTTCAATTTCATAATAAAATGCTGGAAAATAAAATTAGTTTTACAAAGAGCCAGGTAGAAGTAATATCTAATAAAATAAATAAGGAATCTGAATTTTTAAATACGCATCTTTCTAAAGAAAAAATAGTATTGAAAGGGCTTATGAATGAAGATCATCTTTCTGGGTTTTTTATGATAGAGGATCAGATTCAAAGGGAGAGTATTGAGTTAGGAAAGATCCAGTATGTAGTTGATGAAGTTAGCTCTATTCATTTGGAAACAAAGAGCATTAATGAAAATCTTGTTGTTATAAGAGATAATATTCAATCCTCAAAGCTTGAATTGGTAAGTAATTTGAATTTATATAATTCATGTTTTGGAAAATTGAATAAGAAGCTTTTTGGTATTGATAATGTGAATTTTACGGCGGTGTTTAATGATGACAACTCGCTTACCTTTAAGATACTTAATCAAGATAAAATATTAGGGGATGGTGCACCAAGAGCATTATCAATGTCAGCTGATTTAGCATTTGTCGTTTATGCTAAAAGTAAAGGCTTGAAATTGCCTTATGTTACTCTTCAGGATTATTTAGATGCTATTGATGAAGATAAGCTGGCAATTCTTTCAGAATGGGCAGATAAAAATGATGTACAAGTGGTTCTATCGGTTCTTAATGATAAATTAACTCTATTGCCTCAAAAGCTTAAGTCTAAATCGACTAAGTTTGAGCTGTCCAAAGGAAGTAAGTTTTTTAAAGTGTGATTTAATTTCCTAGTAAGACTTAGTTAATTATGAATGTATATTGGATGATATGACATTTCATTTTGTTGCCCTTGATATCTAAAGGAGTCCTCTTAAGTAATCTTAATTACTTAAGAGGAAGCTAAAGTTCGTTTTCATTGTAGTGTAACACTATGCTTTATGTGAATTGATAAAATCGCCTTGTGAGTTGTGGTTCATGGAGGTCTTCTGGGCGACCCATTGGCAAACGTTATTAGAGTTAATATTTTTTCTGTGATGTAATTGAAGATAATCGTAAGGTGATATTCAGTAATATCAGTCAAATATAAAACAATTGTAATTGAGGTCTTTCATGAAGCAGGTGAGAAAACGGTTTGAGGGGTGGCAAAAAAAGTACAATTGGGATGATTGTGGACTGAATAATGGAGAGTCTGGTAATTACCTTTCTTCGTACCTTAGAGCACAGAGAACACCTCTGGTATTGAATCTTAATGGTTCTTGGGGAACCGGGAAGACGCATTTCTTAAAGCAGCTTTATGTAGATCTATTACATAACCAAGGTTATCCGACAGTTTACATCAATGCCTGGGAGTCTGATTTTACCAATGATCCTCTGTTGGTGATTATTTCAGAGCTGTTAGAGCAACTTAACAGTATCCATTCAGGATACAGTGGTGTAACTGAATCTCTTCATGAGAATCTAGGAAAGCTAGCTAAACGGGGTTGGAATGGCTTTGTGGATGTTGCTGCTGCATATGCATCAACTAAACAAGAAGACTTTGACGCAACAGCTTTGTTAGGAATGACTCAGCATATAAAGTTTGGGCAGCAATCAGATCCGAAATTGGGTAAGAGTTTGACTGATAACTATAGAAAGCAGTTAGCGGCAATCAAAGATACCCATGCTTGTTTGTCGGCTTACGCCGAATCTTTCCCGGAAAGCAGGCGGAAGGTATTCGTGCTTGTGGATGAACTAGATCGTTGTAGACCAACCTACTCTATAGAAATGCTAGAAACAATTAAGCATTTCTTCTCTATGGAAAATTATGTGTTTGTTGTAGCTACTGATACTGTGGCGTTGAGCCATTCGATCCAGGCTGTTTACGGCTCTACATTCGACGGAAAGGAGTATCTGTCTAGATTTTTTAATAGAAGTGCTGCATTACCTGAACCTGACAGGCGCCTATTTGCCAAATTACTAGTTGATAAATCAACGCTTTCAGAACGGATATCTGAACTTGTAATTTTTGGAGAGAATCCATCTACACCTGAATCGTTATCACTGATGATTTATGAAGTTGGAATCATGTATGGTCTTTCACTGAGAAGGTTAGAGCAGGTATTTAATAAGGTTGAAGCCGCTATACTGTATGAGATAGAAACTCAAGGACGATTGTTTGACATTAGATTATTAATTCAGCTTGTAGCAGAGTATGACAGTGTTAACTTTAGGGTGTGTTATGACTCTAGGCGTCGATTCAGTGGATTTAGCTATACGTTACCTCAAGAGTTAAAGGATACCTACGGTAGAAATACCAATGCCATTGAGCAGCTAGTCTTAAATGTTAATGGTATGAGATTAACTCCGCCAAACACGGAAACTGATGTAAAGGAGTATCTTAGAGCTATTGAGGGTAATTATTCTTTCAGTTGGAATTTTGCGAACTTGTTTTCAGATAATCAGTCAGAACAAAAGCTTACATTAAATGATGGTCTTAGTAAGCTTGCAGAGAAAAGAGGTGCTCAGTCAGAGAGTGGAAAGCGACGAAACCAAATGGCAGTAGCTATTGGTTCAGAAGGGGGTGGGTTGAAGTTACTGACACTGTACATCGAACACTTTAAATCGTTATGCCAAACTGGCTGTAAGACAACAGGTTTATGGTCACGAGGTGATTATTTTAAAGCCGTTGAGCTAACGTCATCTATTGTGAAGGATTTTGATAACGCTGACTGAGTTGAAAATTTACCGAATATGAGTAAGTTTGAGGTATTTACGGTGATTGTCGTGGTTATCCATGCTATATGTTTTTAGTGATACGTGTGAAGATAAAATAAACATAACCTATGTCTAGATATTTAGAACATTTACCTAAATACCCATTCCAAAAGCGTATCGATAGCATGTGAAATCTGTGCTCGACGTGTGCTAGAAAGATCCAATAAAATCCTGTTTTATAGTCCTTGATATCCAAAGAAATCCCCTTAAATGCAATTAATTACAAGTGCTTAAGAGGTATTCAAAATCCGTTGCCTTCGGGCGTGGCGGTTCAAGTCCGCCTACCGGTACCATATTTAAATAACAAAGCCTCGACTTAAGTCGGGGCTTTGTTATTTCTGAATCCCCAAAAAGAAAAAAGCGCGAGGGGTATGCCTCGCGCAAACTACTACATGGTGATAGTAGGAACAGTCTATAGAGCTGTGAACAAGGTTTTCTGTGTATTTGGAGTCCACTCGGCTTGTGATACATGTGGTACGTTTACTAGGTAACGTAAACCTTGATATGTCACTACTTCACTTTCCTCATAAGCAACGTTTAGCGTCCAATTGGTTGCTGGGTCGGCATTAGTCCAAAGGCTAGAGGTTGAAGATGGCGCCCAGTCTTGTTGTGCAACGTGTGTTGTTATGGCTTTGTAAACGGTGCCTGAGTGAGTGACGTAATCGCCAGCTGCGTAAGCGCTGCCAACTTGCCAAACCGGAGTGTAGTTATCCATGGTGTCGAAGACATATCCTGCTTCTTGAGCTATTTGAATGAACTTAGCTAACTTAGATAAATTTTTGGTTGCTCCCATACCTCGTTTACCATCTTCAAATAAGAATTCATGCGTTAACACTATCACTTTGTCTGCGTGTAACGGCGTACCACAAGGAAATTCTTGTGCTTTGGAGTTGATAGGATTAATGGTAGTTGGTGCACAACTATTAAGTGCTGCATTAACATAGGTAAGGAATGGTTTTGCTTCTGTTAAGCTGTTTGCTGGCATCGCTATGCCCCAGCTCTCAGGTGCCCAGTCTAAGTCCCAACCATGGGTTTGGTATCCATTATTCGCTAAGATGTTTTGCACTTCAATCGAGGCCTTAACGCTGTTTGAAGGGTTTTCAGTGTCACAGAAGTAACCAGGCTCCCAAGGTTTAAAATCATCAGATGTTGCACATAAACCATCTGCCTTAAAGTTCTTTGTTACACGCCAGCCATTGGTGTAAGGCAGTCGAGCAAATTCCTCTCCACGATAGTTTGGATAGCTGTTGATACTTGGTAAGTATCGTTCTAACACGGCTAAGTTTTCGGTAAAAGTACCCGCATCATGAGCAGGATCTTGGTAAGAGTTGATTTGATGATCGCCGGTTGAATTACACTCTGCGCCACTGTTAGGGCCAAACTCTTCAACACAGTTATGAATCATGTGTGCGTAACTGTGGTTAGCCACGATATGCCCCGTATCAAGAGCAAGTTTTAAGGCCTCTAAAGCACGATCTTCATTTTCATCACCAATGCCATCTAAATGCCAAGCATTAAAATAAAAAGTACCTTTAATACCTTGTTCATTCAGCACATTAATTACATCGATAGATGCATTAATAGGGCCGTCATCGAAGGTTAAATATATGGTACCTTTTGGTGCTTCTTGGGCATGAGAAAATTGAGATAGGGCAGTGCCTAAAAGTGTAATCATAGCCAGTTTATTTAATTTCATTTTATATTCCTTAGTGGAAATTAATTATGACGTTGTCAGAAATAATATATTGATAGTTATAAATATAGGTTGTTGCTTTTAATTTCTTTCTGGCTTTTATCCTAGACCTAAATAATTAATAAAAAATAGGCCGTATTTTCTAAAGTGGGATTCAGTTCACGAACAATGCAACCGGTTGCGCTTTTTTGTGTTGGTTATTTTTGCTACAATTTTTGCAGGTTGAAATTTACACAATGGGAGTAAGGCTATGAAAAAGATCCTTTTATGCTGTAGCGCAGGAATGTCGACCAGTATGCTGGTTAAGAAAATGGAGCAAGCAGCTGAAAAACAAGGAATTGTATGTGAGATTAGTGCTTTGTCTGTGAACGCGTTCGATGAGGTTATCAAAGAGTACGATGTTTGCTTACTTGGTCCTCAGGTTCGTTTCCAGCTAGAAGAACTACGTAAAACCGCACAAGAGCATGGTAAAAATATAGAAGCGATTTCCCCCCAGGCTTATGGAATGATGAAAGGGGAAGAAGTACTACAGCAAGCTTTAGATCTGATTAACTAATTCAATAATTTTAAATATAAATAAGAGTACCACTGAATATTAATGTTTGGTGCGGGATTCTTTTGTCTGAAAATAAGGATGGACTCTATGAAGCTTTATGATGCGATTATAGGAATCGTCGAAAAGCATATAGCCCCAATAGCGGCTAAAGTGGGTAATCAGCCCCATGTTAGAGCAATGAGAGACGGGTTTATTGTGGCAATGCCGTTTATTATTGTCGGTAGCTTTATTTTGATTTTTGCTTTCCCCCCATTTGAAGAGGGTACCTCGTTTACTTTAGGTCAAATATGGTTGGACTTTGCGACGACGCATTTCGATACTATTATGATGCCGTTTAATATGTCGATGGGGATAATGACCATATTTGTCTCGCTTGGGGTCGCCTATAGCTTGGCTAAAGCGTACAAAATGGATGGGATCACCAGCGCAGTATTATCGATCATGAGCTTTTTATTAGTTGCTGCACCTGCAAAAGATGGTGCCTTGGCGATGAAGCACATGGGTGGTACTGGTATCTTTACTGCTGTCATGTGTGCTTTCTTCTCGGTAGAACTCTACCGCTTTATGAAGAAGCATAACATTACGATTCGTATGCCAGAGCAGGTCCCACCTGCAATCGCTCGTTCTTTTGAAGTTCTTTTACCTGTCTTAGCGATTTTCATTACGTTATATCCATTAAGTATTTTTGTTCAGACTCAATACGACATGCTGATCCCAGATGCGGTGATGTCAATGTTTAAACCACTGATCAGTGCTTCAAATACCTTACCAGCGATCATCGGCGCGCTGCTTGTTTGCCAATTATTATGGTTTGCAGGCATTCACGGTGCAGCGATCGTTGTTGGACTATTGTCTCCAATCTTCCTTACAAACATTAGCGCCAACATCGATGCGTTTGTTGCCGGTCAACCAATTCCAAATGTATTTACTCAGCCCTTCTGGGATTTCTACATCTTCATTGGTGGTTCGGGAGCAACTCTAGCGCTAGTCTTGTTGATGTCTTTCAGCCGTTCAGCGCACCTCAAAAGTATAGGTCGCATGAGTGCGGTGCCGGGTTTCTTCCAAATCAATGAACCGGTGATCTTTGGTAGCCCAATTGTGATGAACCCAATTTTGTTTATTCCATTCGTTTTCGCGCCAATCTTAAACGCAACCATCGCTTATTTTGCGATACATCTTGGTTTTGTTGGTATGGGGGTGGCGACAACACCTTGGACAACCCCTGCAATCATAGGGGCCTCATGGGGTAGTGGTTGGACGTTCTCACCAGTGTTGTTGGTTATTGCTCTTCTTATTCTCGACCTCTTCATTTATTTACCTTTCTTCAAAATGTTCGAGAAACAGGTGCTGGAGCAAGAGCTACCAGCTAATAAAGAAACGAAAGATGCAGAAAAACCAACAGGCGAAGGCGTGACAGCCCTCCTTTCTGGAGAGAAGATATGGAACAAGAATTAGTGGTAATGGAAATTATCTGTAATGCGGGCGAGGCCAGAAGCTTAAGCTATGAAGCATTGCGTCTATCTAGAGAAAAAGATTTTGCAACGGCTGAAGAAAAGCTATCCCAAGCAAGAGAATGTATTAACAAGGCGCATTTGGTTCAAACTCAACTAATTGAAGAAGATCAGGGAGAAGGCAAAGTGCCAATGACCTTAGTGATGGTGCATGCTCAAGATCACTTAATGACCACAATATTGGCTCAAGAAATGGCCGTTGAAATCGTCGCATTGAACAAGCAACTTGCAGAGAAGTAGGGAAGCAATTATGTCGAGAGATGCAATCAAACTTGCCATCATTGGTGGTGGTAGTAGCTATACACCAGAACTCGTTGAGGGCGTTATCAAGCGCTTGGAATTTCTACCAGTGAAACAAATGCACTTTGTTGATATCGAAGTGGGGGCAGAGAAGCTCGAAATCATCAAAGGGTTAGCTCAGCGTATGGTTGACAAGGCTGGCGCCGATATTGAAATCAAAGCGGGATTTGATCGTCGAGAAGCCATCAAAGGTGCTGACTTTGTAATGACTCAATTTAGAGTAGGAGGCTTAGCTGCACGAGCTAATGACGAACGTATCCCCATCAAGTATGACGTTATCGGTCAAGAAACCACTGGGCCAGGTGGCTTTGCCAAAGCACTACGAACCATCCCTGTGATTCTCGATATTTGTAAAGACATTGAAGAGTTAGCGCCAAATGCATGGATGCTGAATTTCACAAACCCAGCAGGCTTAGTTTCTGAAGCAGTGAGTAAACACTCCAAAGTGAAGAGTCTTGGCTTGTGCAATGTACCAGTCTCGATGGAGATGATGATCGCTGAAATGATGGATTGTGAGCCAAAAGAATTGCAGCTTGAGTTCGCAGGTTTGAATCACTTGGTATGGGTACACAAAGCATGGCTTAGAGGGGAAGATATTACTCAAACTGTATTGGAAAAAGTCGGAGATGGTGCCAACTTCAGTATGAAAAATATTTGGGAAGAGCCATGGGACCCTGCTTTCCTTAAAGCTTTAGGTGCTATTCCTTGTCCTTACCATCGCTATTTTTATCAGACCGACGCTATGTTAGCAGAAGAGAAAAAGAGTGCTAGGGAGCAAGGTACCCGTGCTGAACAAGTCATGGAAACAGAATCAGCCCTTTTTAAGTTGTATCAAGACCCTAATTTGGACCATAAACCGAAGGAACTAGAGGAACGAGGCGGAGCTTATTATTCCGACGCGTCATTGAACCTAGTTGATTCGATTTATAACAACCGCAACAGTATTCACGTCGTTAACGTGTTAAATAATGGGGCCATTAACAGTTTGCCAGATAGTGCTGTGATTGAGTGTAGTGCAGTGATTGGTAGTTGGGGGGCAAAACCACTCGCGGTAGGGGAGCTATCTAACAACATCAAAGGTTTGCTCTATCAAGTGAAGGCTTACGAACAATTGGCGATTGAAGCCGCCGTTGAAGGCAGTTATGACAAAGCACTTATGGCGTTGACCAATAATCCGCTAGTGCCTGATATTGGTCGGGCGAAATCCATTTTGGATGACATATTAAGAGTCAATGCGTCATACCTTCCTCAATTCAAATTAACAACGTTATAGATAAGGTTGTATCGTCATGAAAGTGATTTTTAACGCAGATGACTTTGGCTTAACGTCAGGAGTAAATATTGGAATCATCAAAGCACACCAGCAAGGCGTTGTTAACTCGACCACTATGATGGTAGGCATGGATGCAGAGAAGCATGCTGTTGAGTTGGCGAAACAAAATCCAGATTTAAAAATTGGCGTGCATCTGCGTTTTACAGCGGGGGATCCAATAACGGGGCACCCTAATCTTACCAACAATAAGGAGGAGTTTGTTAGTTACGCTGACCTGTGGAAGAAACAAGATTTCGATGCCAAGGTAGTGTATGAAGAAGCTGAAAGTCAGGTAGAGCATTTCCTTGCTTTAGGTTTATCCCTGAGTCATCTCGACAGCCACCATCATGCACACACTCACCCTCAATTACTGCCCGTAATTAGGGAGCTTGCTGCAAAGTATCGAGTGCCTTTACGTGGGAGTGGACTATGCCATGAAAGTAATTCTACTCGATATTTCTTTACTGATGAGTTTTACGACCAGGGCGTGAATTTAGATGGGCTAATGAGGAACTTGCTCAGACTAAAGGCTCAATACGATATTGTCGAAGTGATGTGCCATCCTGCAGAAATCGATAAACCTCTAATACATAAAAGTGGTTACGCATTACAGCGAGAGTTGGAGCTACAAGTACTGACCTCTTCGATACTTAAACAGGAACTTCTTCAGTGTGGTATCGCAGTCACGGATTACTCTGCACTTAGTTCTTCTCATCAAGTCGTCAGTGTATGATTTAGGCTGCCAGCGTCGACCCCCTATAATCACCTTACGATTTGCTGGTGGCCGCTTTATTTTTGGTCTCCCTTTTCAATAAAA
Organism: Vibrio sp. 10N.222.49.A3; assembly: GCF_041475145.1. Taxonomy (NCBI): domain Bacteria; kingdom Pseudomonadati; phylum Pseudomonadota; class Gammaproteobacteria; order Vibrionales; family Vibrionaceae; genus Vibrio; species Vibrio sp. 10N.222.49.A3. The sequence continues at coordinate 1,282 of NZ_JBFRVM010000060.1, read as the reverse complement.
CAAGTAGTTGGATTAAGTAGTCATATGGCAAGGATTAAAGATGTCGCCGAACTCGCCGGAGTAAACCGCTCTACCGTTTCTCGTATTATTAATGGGGAGGGTAAGTTTCGAGACGAGACAAGAAAAAAAGTCGAAGCGGCCATGGCACAGCTCAATTATCGCCCAAGTGCTATTGCTCGCTCTCTCGCTACTTCATCAAGCAACATGGTTGGCTTGTTAGTGACCTACTATACAGGTGGGTTCTTTGGGGAGATGATGGAGCAAGTTCAAACTGAATTAGACACCCATGAAAAGTTCCTGATTACCGCGCAAGGCCATCATTCTGCAGATGGTGAGCGAGAGGCGATTCAACGTTTTCATGATCTTCGCTGTGATGGGTATGTGCTCCATAGTCGCTACCTTTCTGATGATGACTTACGTGAACTTGCCAAGTTGCCGACACCATTTGTATTGCTAGATCGCCATGTAGAAGGTATTGAAGAACGATGTGTTACGTTTAATCATTATGGTGCGAGTCGTATTGCTGTAGAGCACCTTATAACAAATGGTCACAGAAACATTGCTTGTATTATGGGACCTTCACAACGGCATAATAGTTTGCTGAGGAAGCTTGGTTATGTCGATGCAATGACAAGCGCAGGGATTGAAATTGATGAGAGCTGGTGTGAAGAAGGGGATTACGGACGTCAAAGTGGTTACGATGCAATGGCTGCTATATATAGACGACATCAAGAAATGACCGCCCTTTTTTCTTGTAGTGAGGAGATGACGGTTGGCGCTATGCAATTTCTACATGAACATAAAATCCCGGTCCCAGAGAAAATCTCGATGGTGAGCTTTGATAGTGTTGATTTATGTGAAAGCCTTTATCCAACGGTATCAGCAGTACATTTCCCTATCAGTGATATGGCTAGAGCCGCAGTACAAACACTTATGGGACTAGTAAAGGATCAGCAATTAGAGAATAAGCTGCTCTTTGAAACTCATTTGAAAATACGCAAAGCAGAGAGGCCCATATAGCTTCTATTTAAAGCCATACTGCACACCATCTACATGGCGTGTTTATTGATGAATTCGTTTACAAAATCTATTATTAAAAGATTATAAAGAAAAGTCAGTAGTGGAAAAGTGGCAGACATTAAACTTACAGTAGATCGCACCCAGCCCGGCCTACATATACGACTCCCCCTAAAATGGAATGACCCCCCATTTTTATTCAACAGCTTCAAAATAAAAGATGACGCTCAAGTGAAAATAATTCGGCATCTTGGGATTAAGCATG
>NZ_JBFRVM010000059.1:0-16895 GCF_041475145.1 Vibrio sp. 10N.222.49.A3 | reverse complement strand
AACTGGAGCAGATCATTAGCTTCAACATTATATAAAATTGGAATAACACCTTTAGCTTTCCACTCTTTAGTTTTCTTATCTCTACTATCTTGATGACAATCACCGAGAGCAAATGCATCAGGAAAACTTTCCCCTTGCATACGATCCGCAGCCAGAGCATCCATCATGTATCTCAGAACAGGGTCATTTATACTATAACCTACGAAACAAATGACGTAGTTTTTAAATAACTCACTCACAAATCGAGACGCCCAGCGTTCATTTAAATACGCCAAACCAAAATCACCACTAGTGAAAACTAACCTGTTAAATTCGGATTGGTCTTCCTTCTCAGGAAGAAGGCCGTGTAAATAAACCATACCATCCCATCGACTCTTTTTTGGGATTGGTAACATTGGTGCAACAAATGAATTAAGCTTTTGTCTCTGCTTCTTAGCAGCTCGCTCAAAAACTCTATCAACATTAGTAGTTACGATACGAAACTTATCATCCTTACCACAAGCCAATTTCAGCAATGATTCGTGAGTTCTCGTAGAGTTCTTTAACCTAAAATTAGGCTTTAGCGATTTCCATAACGCCCTTCTCACTACCGCTCGTTGCCCTGCTACCCGCCTTTCGAGAAGATCCAATGTACTATCATACTGACCACGCTTATACACTTCTAACTCGAGATCAGTTTTAGTTTCGCCAATTTCCTCATAAATTTTATCAACAAGTCCCTCAAACCCCATGAGCCCAGCAGGGTATGAAATCCCTGCTCCACAGAAAAAAACAACATTTCCATCTTCATGAGCTTGAAGTAGAGTATCGGGGATATCCGGACCATCTTTGACAAATTGCATTCTAACCACCAACTGATTAAAGTCTTGTACACTATCTGTTCTTTCAAACAGTTAACTACATTTCATACACATATTAAGCACTAATATCATTGTGAACTTTGTGATATTAAACACAAAAAACACCATACCTAACGATAGTGGAGTTCAAGTTAGAAAACAAATAAATACTTACATTTCATATGGTTAGCAAAGACAATAAATTTGATACTTTGGGAACGTAGTTCTCGTCATTACATACTGCTGATTGCTGATATCTTCGCGGGAGTGAATCCATCGCCAGAATCAAAACCTCTGAGCATCAGCTATCAATCGCCAAAGAAAATCGGGAGAGTAATATCCTCCCAAGTACCCGCATTTATCACTCCTATATTTTTCTTTTTTGTTCAATGGGTTATACGCTCGCAACAAAAAAGCGAAGGGAGGCTCTTCCTTCGCTTTCTACGTCATTTCGCTATGTTATTCCGGTCTAGTTTCCTGTCCGGTAGTTTTCCAGCAACGTTAGAACATCGCCTAACTCATCTTCATGGAAGAACTGTTCAAGTTCCATTTCTGGATAAATGTTGAGTAACCAATCCAGTAATGGAATTAACTTAGGTGCTGCTGCTAACACCTTCGGATACAGGGCTGCGTTACGGGCGTTATTAATTGCATGCTTTTCGACTAAAAAGCCTGCCTCCGTAAACATATCTGCAAGTTGTTGGTGAGTTCGCTTCTTCCCGTTAATTGTCTTACTTATGCCCCACTTATCTTTAGCTAATGCCCGGAGCACCAATTTCAGCATGACACCCAATGAGCCGTCTTCTAAGTAATTCAGTCGAGTTCCTTTCAGAAGAGCTTTACTTTTACTGTAATCGCCCCAGTCTCCCCAATCTTCCATCGTCTTAAGACAATTCGCATTAGTATTCTCTTGGTCTTTCGCATTTTTATCGGCAGTGCCTAATCGCCAACCGTCAAACAAAGCTCTCGTTTTCTGCCCTTCGCTTTCATTCTTCCATGGGACAGTATCGAAGAAGATATGCTCAACCATCTCACCTGATTCAGGGTGGCGTATTTGGGTCATACGAGGGTTAACTGGCTTACGTTTGAAATCGAATTCTAAATTCAGTTTCTTTTCTCTTTGTATCTGGATTAAATCCATTTCTTTCAGATACATATCACGAGCTGATACAAGCGAGTTATTTGGTATCTTTTGACCCGCGTAACGATCCAAGAACAGCTTCACCATGAACTTATTCTCATCCGTCTCATTATCAGCGGGTTTAACCCCAGCCTTTGCGACAACAGGCTCTGTATCTCCACGTTCACTGGTAATTTGTCCTCGCGTCTTCATAGCAATGATTTGACGTGCATGATGCTTGTGTTTAATCATGCCACCATCGCCGAACTTCTCACATATCTCGTTAAAGCGCTTTGTTATTGGTCCTGTTAGATCTAATTGCTCTTCTGTACTGTCTGTTAGGTATCCATCTGTAGTCGCGCTGATTATGGCAACATCATCTGGTGTGTTAGCCATCATTTCTGACAGTACAGCCCGAACGAAGCCTGTAGCGTGAGCAGCAAAATATGGATTAGTTACAGGAGAGTGCGGTATTTCTTTACTTCTCCCATTGGAAGAATTGAATCCGCTCTTGCCTTTTAAGCCCTGCCCGATTTTTCCATACAACGTATTGCCAATTTCCTTCCAAAGCTTCTCTCTGAACTTGTCATTGTCTGCGCTGTATTTCTGTCTTTGATCTCTGATTAGTGCCGTAAACTCTGTGAAAACTGATTCCGATTTTTCTACCCACGGTACTATCACGCCAAACTGTATATCCAGCTCACAACCCATGTTATGTGCAACTTCGATCTCCGGTGCTGTGCAGTAAGAAATCCCTTCAAGTGGATAATACAGGCCATATAAGTCGGTTCTTACTGGTAATGATGGAAAGCGAGTGCTTTCTGGAAATTTGAACTTCACATACGCAAATCCCATCTTATGATTGAGATAATCTTCAACGTTAGTTGATAAACGACTCTGGCTAAAATCAACAGATTTAATATCCACTAAGGCCGTTGTGTAAGCTCCGGCCAAATCAAAGTCGTTATAATCAGCTATTGGTGGCGCACCGAACATGTAGCATTCATTTCTCCCTCCATGGAAGCAATCAATCGCCAGTTGTTCAAACAGCTTTCTTCCCGGGCTAATTTGGGTCTCAGTGGTATTGATAACTTTCTTTCTGCCTTGGTGCCAGTATTGTTTCTCTCGGGTTTCCATACCCAAGACTTTATCGAGTTTCTCTTTATCTCCAGTTAATCCTTTAAATAATGAAACAGAGAAATTACCAAGGGTTGAGGGCAATCGCTTGAACTGTAATTTTTCCTTTTGCTCTTCATCTTTTATCCTACCTTTAAGCGATTCCGTTATATCTTTCAATGCGAAGTCTTGCATCTCAAGGCCATATTTCACGGTTACTTCGGCATCTCTAAGCGCATAGCGACAAAAAAGCGCCTCATCTGCCACGAGTAAATCGTCCATTCTGTCCTTGCGATATGGTGCAGGAATGGTCTCTTTCTTAATTCCTATTAGTTCTCCTACATCATCTAATCCAGATTGACCCGGGCTTAACAACATCGTATCGACAAATCGAACTCGGCTTTCTCTCTCTTTCTTGTTCTTATCAGTGAATTCTATAGGAGCCATGCGTTGTCTTGTTCTACCGACAGCTTCAACGTCAATACCGTATGCACCACGAGTGGAAGCAACTGTATTTCGTATCACTTCCAACTTACCACCGCCAACTTCCCAGAAAGCTTTAAAAGACGCGATATCAGCACGTAAAAAGTGGGCATAGATGTAGATGTCTTTCGGCCATGTCGTGATAAGTCCCCTAGCTAATGCTGTCTGTAATATACCAACTAGGTACTCATCGAATGATTTGCGTGGGTTCTTTACCTTATTGATCGCTTTAAGTTCTTGTTCTCGATTTTTATTCTCAGCGCGACATTTCTTGATAACCTGTGCCACTGGCGTCAACTCAACATCATAAATAGACTTATCGCCGACAATTAAGTAGTACTGATAGGAAAGTATATCGTTGCGATTTTCTTCTTCATTGTAAACATACTCAGTATCGATACCAATGTGAACGCAATCACCATCTCCCCTTATAGCCTTCCACGGTGGCATTTCTTCATTCTCGAAGAAGATATCAAGTTCTTGATCGGTCTCCAGCTCAGAGTATTGGTCTTGAGCCTCATGTTCTAAAAATTGATTGAGTTCAACATCCGATTCAATGTAAGTGAAGTCGTTTGAATTTCTTAATAGGTGTCTATCAATATCAGTATCAACTGAGCAGGTGTTTGTGACGTGAGGATTATTCTTGGGCATTTATTACTTCTCTTTAATTGCCGTTTTTATGGAAAAGAACCGTAATCTACGCTCCGGTCTTCATCGCTTCAAATAAATACTCTCAATACATGATACGTGCACTATCTTGATAGAACTGGAAAGAGGGGCTCTTTCTAATAAGTTAGTGAATTTTTTCAAAATCTTTCAATTCGCTTATTTGAATATATATTCACTCATAAACTCTTGAAATCGTAGTTCAGCTCAAGCCGCATAACTTACTCGAAGATCTTACAAGTCTTATTCCTCCCCTAAAACATCCTTATTTAGTTGTGTGCTAGCCTCTGCTCCCAATGGTTATTTGCATAACCACCACCCCGTATTCATACCAAACAATTATTGCTTATTTTCATCAACTTACAGCACTAGATAATTGTAAAGATGTATCACATAATCTTAATATCAAACGCGATAAGGAAGTAACCAAACATGTCTAAAGAAGCAACCGTTGCTAAAAAAGCAGCTAAAAAGGCTAGTGAAAAAGTCGTAGATTTGTTCGATAAGAAAAATCAACGCTCACCTAGCGCAGTCGCTATTATTAATGTTTATGAAGATAAATATGCATCTGTTCGAGCTGCTAATCATAAACAACTAGCTCACTTAAACATGAGTAAAGATGATTCCGGCAAGGAGAAGTTGGAAACACTTTTTTCTACGCTTGATAAGTTATGTATCAGGGATGCAAATTATTGGGTAACTCTACCTACTGGTAGTCGAGTAAGAAAAAATACAATCCTAGGTTTCGAATGTGTAAACAGTAAACATTCCGGTGTCATTCTAAGGGGTCATAATGACCAAATCGTGACCTTCATTCCCTGTTCTACCGAGGAAGGTCAAACTCGTGTTATCAACGAAATTAAACAGGCGATAGAGGAAACAGCTCCTTCTCGTCGTTACCACCCTACGTGGGATTTTTATCAAGACCTTGCAGCGTAACATCATCCTTTATCTTTAATCACTTATGAACGGAGAGTATCCAATGAAAACCAAAATAATGAACCAATCTGAACGCGACGCGTTACTTATCAGTACTTTTAACAAGGATGCCAAGCGAGGTAATCAAAACTGGAAAGTTAGAGTAAATGAATTACGTCAAACCGCTGCCAGAATTGAAGCCAAACATAGTAAGATTTTGAAACTAGAAAAAATTTGTGATGATGTCCAAGTTAGCCTTGAAGCAGTGAAAACTAGAAATTCCTTCGGTTATGCTGAAGTTACTGAGCTTCTTCGAGAAGTTATCAAGTTCGTACGTAGTAACAGCTAGTTGATTTGAAATGGTCTATTGCGGATATCGTGGATTAGTCTGGGCTCAATCTGTCAGTTTCCAAGCCACGACAGATTGTTCTACCTCCCTTATATGTCTCAATATGAGTTGTCGCTGTTAAAAACGAACTTCAAGGGGCATCATCAGTATATGTGTTGATGCTCCTTGAAGAACGCACTTTGGATGAGATTGGTAAAAGCGTCGGTCTTCACAATTAGCTACCGATGCTTTCTTTAGCCTCAGAAAATATCTGTTTGCTTTCTAGATATTCATCTATGTCATCAGAGCCATAGTCGTGGACGCCACCCCCAACCTCGGTGACCTCATAATCTGCCAATCCAAAGCGCCCAATGATTGGCTTACATAATACTGTGACGTTAACATCAAGATCTTGGCCTCGAACATCACTCTCTTTACGATGGTTGCCACTAGCAGATCCAGTGAGTCTAACCTCTAAGCCGTTATTAGGCTCCCACTCGTAATCACTCATTTCGAGGTAGATTTCATCAAAAATGGTGTCGATTTCTGCCCTTGCTCCCGAAAGCTCGTCAGACGAAAGAATATCGTAACTATCTTCATTGACCCGCTCACTAACCGTTTGAGCGATATCTTCGTCAGACGAGAGGCTCAGTTGATTATTAAATAGCTCCATAACACCTACGACGTGATCAAATAGGTAGCTAGATAAATCCCCTTCAGTCTGATTTTCATTTTCAGCGATAGCATCTAGTGCTTTGGCTAAAAACTTGGAATCATGAAATAAGTACTTAACCTCCTGCAACCCGTTTTGGCTAAAACTGCTGTCATTCATCATCTCTATGGCGTCATCATATCCAAATAGTGCTGCGATCGAAGCAGAAAGGCCATCAAGACTTATGAAGAGATCATCCTCCTTGAGACTTTGATTTAGCATATCCATCATTTGATAAACAGCTGGAAAGCGACTAGATGCCAGAGTTGCCTTATGAAGGGCTGTTTGAGAGTTAAATCGAAGCTTTTCATATTCTTCTTTACGTAGATTACTTTCGAGTTCTATTCGATCTTTTTCCGCCTGAGTTGATTTAGCTTCAGCATCTAAACGAGCTACTTTAGTTTTTTGATCAATATACTCTTTAATTTTGTGGCGGCGTTCAGCCTTTTCACGTCTCTGTTGAATTTCTATTTCAACCTCTTGCTCAAGAAATTTCTTTTCTGGATTCGCCCTAAGATTCGCTTTGTTTAGTTCTCTTTGCTCGTCGGATCGTTGGATATCTAGTTGTACTGCTTGTGAATGCTGAGACAAAGTGGCTTTATTCTGTTTCTTCTTTACCCATAGTGAAACCCAAGGAAGCAAGAATAAATAACATAAGGTGATTAGAAGGGGGATACCTATGAGATCGACATCAGAAAATACCTTTGAAAATGTCATGCTTTCCGACATTGATTTGATTCTTTCATCAACGTTTTGGCTTCCCCAAAATAGTTTAGCCAACTTGTCCCAGTTGCAAAAACACCATGCAACAATGAATGCGCCAATGACGGGATCTTTGATGCGTGTTTTAGCGTTTCCTTTAATTGACGCCCAAATATCATCCAACACTTGCATAAAAATTCATCCTTTATTGCCTAAAAATACTCTCTGATAACTATGAGAGTGTTAGCTATTGTCTGTATTCATCTAATCGTAATTGGTAAAGCGCAAGCCATCAATAGCACTGGTTGGAGAGTACAGCAATGAAGATACTACATCTAATAGAAGGTGAACTCCTTGATACTTAACAATTTGTTGATGTGTAAACTTTTATCAACTTTAGTTCCAGTATATTGACGAAGGTGGTCAAAATTTAATTCCTCAATTACCGCAGTGAGCGAAATACACTCTAAATTACAATATGTTAGGGAGTATAATCAATTCTATATCTTGGAGAACGTAGTTCTCGCCATTATCTTACCTTTATCAGTCTTGATGTTCAGTATGAACCGGTTATGTCACCCTCATAAATAAAAAAGAGCGAGAGCAGCATCACAGCTCTCACTCATCTCCTTAATCTTCAGGACCCACAATCCCCCCAACCACGCCACCAACAAGGGCAGATATAGCAATCGCTTGAGGCGTTGGGTTTAGACGACTTGATATAGATACACCAATACTCGCACCTTTAAGAGCACCGCTAGCGCTTGGCTTTATAGTGACCTTAGTTGGATACTCGCGCTCAATTTCAATCGCTTTCATCGGTAGCGATGATTGCCCCAGTGTTAATAAATTCATCATTGTATTACCTCTATTTCTCTGCAATTTTCATTGCTATAGACAAAGAAAAGACCATGCTCGACTAAGAACATGGTCTTTTCGCTTAAACAGCAGCGTTAGATCGCTACCATCAATTCATGAAATGGAAGATGCCGTTCATTTCCATCAAATTAGGCTTCACTTTTTTAAGGCACATCCATTCGTTATCACGTTGATTTTCCCACTCAGCTAAAGAGTCGATACCTTCGTCTTTCGTCCAGCCTTCGAAGAACTCGACGGTTTCATTAATAGAGGCAACGATGCTTTGATGATACTGCTTTTGCTGCGATGGTTGTGATTGGGAAGCGATTTCTAATATCGTGCTGATCTCATCTAGCGAATGCCCCCTATCAAGATACTCATTCAGTAAGCCACCTGAAATGTAGTAACTCGCAAGGTCGGTATCGGCTTCACCACCGTTCTTAGCAATGCCCAATTCAATCACGCTACATGTGATATACGGGAATGTATCTTGTTGTAAGTTCGCAGCTTGAGAAGTAAATGAAGCTACCAACAGTGAGGTCGCTACCATGGCTTTTAATAGTGTTTGTTTCATTGATATCACCAGATAAAGGTAAAAGGTTTAGGTTCAGATTGGTTGTATTTTTCATCAAAAGAGTCAGCGGATAACGTCAAGACACGAATGAACTCGACTAAAGCGACCAAGGCAGACAGTCCCGGAATTAAGAAACAGCTACCTAGATAGACAAGACCCCACCCCCAACATCCGGCATAGAACTTGTGCAAGCCAAGCCCCCCACCGAAAAAGGAAATCAAAGCCATTGCCAATTTAGTTTTGTTTCGACTTGCGTTAACAGGTTTATCGTTAAATGCAGGTGGATTGGTTGAAGGTGTGGATGTAGCAGTAGACGTGATATCGGTGTCATTCTGCTCTTGGAGTAATGCTTGAATGATTTCTTGCGCTTTCTTTTCCGGAGCTCCCGTAGTAGCAAAGCTATCTTTAAAGCCCGCTTTCACCGTGATAGAAATCGCGCCATCTTCTAGCGTTCGGAAAATAAGACTGCCTCGAAGACCAAACGGGTTAATTCCGTATTTCCAAGACGCTTCCAATAAACCGGATTGAGGGTTAGCTTTCTTGACCTTACCGCCAATCGAAATCAACGTGTTTTTACAAAATTCAAATACATTCTGGTAGTCATGCGTGGTTGATAACACGGCATGGTCTACACGTTCGAATTGGACTGCCTCTGACATTTAGAGTCTCCTTGAGTTGTTTTTAATTAGATAATTTTTGTGACCGTACGATTATTGCGGATACACCCGACAGGTGGTGTCGCATGAAGTTGGAAGTGTTGACGATAGTTATGGATGCCTTACAACGCATAACCTAGGCGGACTGATGAAAGCTATAGCAATATCAGTAACCTTATGAATTTTGGTTAGAAATAATCATGCTCGACACGACCTGACGAGCGACCTATTTACAATGCGTAGGATGAAAGAGCATGACACCCTAGCGAAAAGACTTGGCATCATCCTGACCCGTTTAAATACTGGCGAGAAACTTTATCTGGAAGAGTTGAGCCGGGAATTTAGGGTGAGTGAAAGAACGCTTCAACGGGACTTCAACGAACGGTTAAATTACTTACCCATCCAGCGCGACGGTGCCTGTTACTTTCTAGACCCACAAGTGCTAGGTAGGCAGACCAATAATGGAGTGTCATTGCTGCTGATAAAGATGGGCTTTGATACGTTGTTTTCCGGTAAGCACTACCTAAGTAATGGCGTACTGAACAACAAGAGCACTCCACCCTTTCTATTCAAGAATCCGCAAATCGAAGACATTAGTAAAAATGCTTCCGTGTTCGAGAAACTTATCGAGTCGATACAACGCAAAAGTACCATTGGCTTTACTTGTAATGGGAAAAGTTACGATGAGTTTCATCCCTATCGGTTGGTGAATGACCGTGGACACTGGTACTTAGCCGGAACACACAGAAACCGCCTAGAATCACTCAGAGTGGCTAAGATTCGTGAGTTAGTGCGATACGAAGATAAATACTCTCCTGACCTAAATGTTGAACACAAGCTCACTGGTCGAGGATATGAGGATGAGTTGCCCCATCCCGTTGAGGTGGTTATACAAATTAGCGGAAGAGTCAGCGAAACCTTCTTCAAGGAAAATAATCCCAATGACTTTCGAGAGTTAAAAGAACTGGGGTACGGTGATGTATTGGTAAGCTATACGACTAGCAACATTCAAACATTACTGCGACTACTTAAAGCGTGGCTTCCTGATGTCGAAGTGCTGTCACCTGATTGGGTTAGATACAAGTTGAAGCAAGAGTTACAAACCTATCTGGACTCAACCAAATAGAAACCACGCGGATAGATAGAAGGTGATGTGTTGCTAATTTCTGGTTGAGTCACTCTTAGTATCAGCGTCTGACATACTGAAGTCACCCGACAATCACCAACCAAGCCCGTAGCTTAAACTGACCACTATGCACCCAAATTAAATCTGTCGATGCGTAACAAGCGCAGTGATTGATTTGATGAAATGACCAACCGATACAGGGTAAGGAAAAGTGTTAAATGCCCTATTTTTACTCCGCGAAAACTAACACTTTAATAGATTAGAACAGTGCTTTTCGCTGAGTTAATTATATTAATATTATTAACTTAATTATAAGGACTTTCAGCTCAAGTTAGGCAAGGAAGCCATACCAGCTCTAGATTTAATCTACAAAAACGCTCCCATTGCTTCAACATAGTAATGGGAGTTATTAATATCAAAACACCAGCAAGAAGACACAACCTCCGTTAAAATTAGAGTTCCTTTCCTTGGTGTTTCCACCGTCCATAGTCCCCCCAGGCTCAATCCTTGATTTCAATTTGCCTCAATGTAAAGAAAATACGAATTTATTTACCTAATATAGGGAAACCTAAAATGGCTCATTTCGACACCCTTTACCAAATATGGAAACTCGCAAAATGATGCTGTTTTTCCCGAAACTGGCCTAAACAAATCAATAACTGCGCTTTAGCAGGGGGCGATTAAAGAATATATTTCTATAAATTTGGTGAGATTCTGATGAAAGTGCCCTTTGCGACAGACCATACCGTTTATATCTGTTCACTCACTCCCACTGCGCACTGCCATCCTCATTACCTTCGTGTAATGGGGCGATTCATATAAAGGCAAATCGTCGACTGATATCGCTCATTCAGTTTCGCCAGATTACTGCCGTTTCGCCATTAAGATTGGCACCTCCATCTACATGAAAGTTTCTATGTCGAATACGGTTTACTCCATTAAAAACGCAACTACGGTTTCTTTTTCAGTTTTTTTGATAAAGCGGCTTAAAACTCCCTATAAGGATTGGGTTAATAACAGCGTTTCTTACCGCTTTTACTGCAAGGATTTTATAATCCCTTGCGCTTTCTGTTCGTAATGAAACTCGAATCACCATCATACCAAGTGTTCCGTAACATGATGGCGTCTTTCATGTCGCAACCCGATGCTCGGAAGAAAAACTCCTGTCTATTTCTGGTCTCGCTCTGGTGTTTACCCTTAATCGAGGGTTAACTGAATGTCATCAAATACCTCCATCTTCACGTAATTGATGACATTGCCCTGATAAGTCACGAAGAGTGATTGTGCTTCTGGATGTGTTAACGGAATTTCACCGACGAAAGACATTAATAGAACCCCGTGGGTTACATCAAAGTCCAGCTCTTTCTCAAGTTCAAGGTAAGGTCCAACATAAGCAAAATCTGTCAGGTAAGCAAAGTGCCATTTACCACCTTTTTTCTCTAGCCGTATCTCAACAGGGTGATACCCTCCATTGTCCGGGCTGTAGTCAGAGCTTCGATAATTAAAAGTAATAGCTTTAACATTTTCAAAGGCTGAATGCTTATCCAACTCTTGCTGTAAGAGCTGTTTAAATTCATCAGACACGGGGAGTCCTAGCTTATCGCCATAGGTTAATTTCATAATGGGTTCTCTTTGCGTTTGTGTGGGATACGCTCTTGTAGAAAGCGCTGTATGGAGTGGGGCTATGACTTGGTTTTGCTTGTTGATTCTGGATTAACTAGTGTCAGAAGTTTATCTCGACGTTCTTTAAAATCTGGTGCCAGAACATGAAGAAATGCGCTATTTGGTGACGGTAATATCAACCCAATCGTCTCACTTCTCATTGCTGCCGCCATAAAGCTTTTGTTGTTGGCGCTTAAGCCTCGAAAGACACTACCAAAAACAGCGCTTTTAAACGGCTTATCATCCAGCTTTTCCAGCACATCAAGAATCGACTGTATTGGTATGTGCTCTTTGCTGTGCAGTCCCCCGCCATCATTGCCCGTTAATCTTATGTGCAATTGGTTATCCGAGTTTTGGGTAACAAGATCGAAATAAACAAAGCTATCGCTCTTTGGACTTAGCTTCTTCCCTTTACCTGACAGAAGTACATCACCAAACTCATTTTCTATCGCGTTCAGGTTATCTTGGGCGTTTACTTCTCGACCGTTCTCCGGTTCTTGTCCGGTCTTTTCTTCATTAGCTGTTATGGGTGTTAAGTTAGTTTTGTCGCTGGCTGTTTTTCTACTCATAATTGAGTTTCCTATTTTGATCGGATGGTTTAGTTAAATGCATTCTGCCTGTGGTAATAGTGTTTTCACCGGATGGCTTTCATTATTGGTTGGAGCGGTGAGATAAACCCCGCCGCCTTCTGACGTCACAATAGCAACTGCTAGAATGTAATTGCATTCTTCACTATTAATCAGGAGCACGAATTCAGGGTAATTAGTGCAGAATCGAGTTAAATGCTGAACGCTGTCTGATTGAGCTTTAATTGTGTCACCTGTGTCTGTTTCTTCTATCAATATGAGGCTTGTTCCTACCTCATCCCAAAAACTAGATGTCGCTGCTTCGCTATTATCGAATGGTTCGATCATGTGTTGTTTTAGCTTCACTCGGATATCACTCGGTATTGGTAAGTCATCCAGTTCATCGAACTTAGAAATAATCTTCATTGTCATTGCTCCATATATACAAAAGCCCGAACTCACTGAATGAGTTCGGGCATAATTAGTTTCATTAATTTAAGCGTCGTTGATTATTTTGGTCAACAACTGAGTAGAGTTACGTTGCGCTGATTCACTAGCTTTGGCATACCTCATGGTTGAGCTAATGCTGCGGTGCCCTAATATTTGCTTGAGCACCCCTACATCGACTCCCGCCGAGATCAACCCCCCAGCGAAAGAGTGCCTAGCTGTATGGAAAACGATTTGATCTGCATCCTTGAGATTTAATCGTTTCTTCATCTTGGCGAACATCCAACGTGGTTGACCGATATAAGTCTTAGGCTTCGTTCCAGGGAAAACGTAAGGGTTTCCCCTAACCTCCATGCTTTGCAATACCTTGAACTCCTCAACAGCTTCCAATGTTAAATAAATTTGGTGCTCAAACCCGTTCTTGGACAGTTCACGGGGGATACGCATCACCTTGTTCTCTAGATCTAAATTTTCCCACCGAGCCGCTCTGAGTGACTTCTCTCTGCACCCCAACATAAAGAGAAGGATAATAAAGCGGCTACGTTTAGGACAGTACTCCGGTTTTCTAAGTTCTGAAAAAATCCGCTTCATTTCCTGCGGAGAACACCATCGCTGTCTAGCCCCAGTTTCCGGAAACAATTTAATTCGATGTGCCACGCTAGGAATACCGAATTCTAGTTCTACCATCTTTCCCATTGATTTCAGAACACACAAGATACGATTAATCGTACTCTTACTCATCACCCTGCCCTGACGGTTTATTTTATCGACTAAGTTCGCCACCAACGTTTGCAGGTGAGACACCTTTAGTTCGTCATAGCAAATATTAGATATCTCATTACAGTGCTGAAACCGAGCAAGATCATGTCGCCATGTCTTCTTTCTGGTTTTTGCTACTTTGATGTAATGCTCGTGAAAGTATTCTGATACCGTTGGTATGTTCTTTGTCTCAGTGGGTTTACGCGGGTCAATCCCTTCCGCAACCATCAATTTAATCCGTTGCGCCCGTTTTCTGGCAGTTAATAAATCTACGTCAGGGAATGTACCCAAAGCCATAGAACCTTTTTTTCCATTCAACGTGAAACGAACTAAGAACTTCTTCTTCCCATTTTTACCAACCAACACTTTAAACCCCGTCACATCAGCACAACTGTATTCCGCTTCTGTAGAACGAGAATCAGGATCATTAGGCGGTAAGCTCGTCAGCTTCGCCGTTGTAAACTTGAATCGTTTTTCCATAGAAATACCTTTCAATATTCGATATCTCTTAACTAATATATGCTTCAAGGTTGGGTTGTTACGGTGTGAATTCGAGGTGTTAATATGGTAGTAACGGTTGGCTTGATCTGACTCAGCCTCTGAATGGCTATGACTAGATTACCATCAGTTTAATAATTAATGACATGGGCACGTAGGCACTACTACCCTAATATTTATACCTAATAATATTATCTTAATAGCTCGGCTGAGAGGGGATGTTGTATTATATAAATGTTAGTTTCCTCGGAGGGTTTCATAAACAGTAAACCTTCATTCTTGCTTTGGCTCTGCAACGACGTAGTGTTTGTAATGCCTTGTTGAACGGTTAGTTACATTTGACGCTGACGGCCACTTCTTATAACTATGAGCGAACCTTCCACCAGCGCTGCACCAAGTAAAATGTGAGAATTACAAGTACGTATGAGTGTGCTATCGCGATGGAAAGTTCGAACCACGACAGTTTTGCTGACATGGTAAAAGCGCATAATATCAACCAATTATGACGAATGATAAATTAGATACTATGGATACATTAGTATCCGCCACTTTTCTCGGCATCATGGAAAGTAACACGGTGTGGTTCACCAATAGAGAGCAGCTTATGCTAGCAACCTCAAATGAGATTTATAGCTCGCACTTCGTTTAACTGCTCCCAAACGCAAATCTATCAACTTCAATTGCCGAGATTGATTCACCCGTTCATTGACGACTTATCTTTTGGAGTACCGACTCTCTGCAACTCAAGTAAAAGATCAGTATCCTGTAGATTCGAGTTTTCCTTACAAAAAGTTGCTCAACTTAAGTAATTAGTCTGTATTGCAAAGGGTCATGGATTACTTAGCAATCTGAAATCCCTTCTTTGTCACTAACCTATTGATTACTGATTGAACTGTTAAATGAAAGATAGCATCATAGTTGCATAAAAAAGGCTTTTAGTTTCGTTATGTTTTAAAGGATTATTATGAGTTGTATTGAACAGTTGTCCGAAGATGCAAAGCAGAGCTTGTTTGCATCAGTATTTACTGAAAACTATTTTTTTTGGGTAGGCTCCGGCTTTTCTTATAATTTTGGTTATGGAAGTTGGGGCGATGTACTTGTTGAGATAAGTAAGAAGGTTGAATATCCACTCGTCTTGGATTTGAGCAATCCTCTCAAGGCTGCCGAGTTACTTTTTTCATTTGCTAAAACTCACCATAACTATTCTGAATACGAGTTTAACTCTCTTGTATCAGAATCTCTAATGCACCTAAAAAAAGACACAGACACCCCAAATTGGGTTCGACGATTCAGAGCGTTGGCTCCCAATATGATTGTTACTACTAACTGGGATAATTTGCTTGAAAGTATCTTTGACGGATTAGCTAATGTCGTTGTTAGAAAGGACTCATGCCCAAAAGTAGCCAATAATGGGAAAAATATATTCAAAATTCATGGTGACCTAGGTAGGCCAGATTCAATTGTCGTTACTCAGAGTCAATATTTCTCGTTTCAGCGGGAAGATACTTACCTGAATAGAAAAATCTACACGTTATTCTCAGAAGCCTCTCCGATTTTTATTGGATATAGCTTAACGGACCCGAATATAGGCTTTCTTTATGACGAAGTTTATGCTGATTTAGGTGAAGAGAAGCCACCAGCGTTTATGATCGTCCACCCAAGTGTAAGTGATAATGTTTTGGAAGAATCTCGCTTGTTATTCCAAGATAAAAACATTTTCATAATAAAAGCAGAAATTGGGGAGTTCCTCGAAGATCTTGCGAAAGAATTTACGGAGTATAAAAAATCGAACAAACGATTTTTGGTTCAATACAAGAATATTGAGGATCGTTTAAGAGAACTTTCGGCCAAAATAGTTGAAAACAAATCACTTAAAGATGATGAGGTTCTCGCAAGTTTCAACAATAAAGAATCACGTGATCAAGCAATTTCTGCATTGGTAGAAATGTTGTCTTACCCTGTTCTCTATAAAGAATTCGGGGGCGAATTATTACAGCCTGAGAATAGAATGTCATATAGAGAAATCGACCAATTCATTCAAACAATCGTCACGATGTCTAATAAAAGTCGCTACCCTTCCGACGAGGTTCGCGATCAGTTCCATATATCAGTACTGAAGGCGTGCTCAAAAACAGATGGTGTGTGGGACTTTTATACAGCTGGTAAGCCTTTTATGAATGTTCTGAGAATATCACCATCCACGACTTCTCCAGTTTTTAAACCAAGGATGCTGCATATTATCGATGTTCTTCGTTGGTCTGCACCATCAGAACGGGGGAAGTGCTGGTCAACGTGGCGTACGTTTTGTGACTATTTTGAGTGGATATCCAGTGATGATATTGACGCGATGCTTGACCATCTAGAAGCTAATGAAAAGCTCAATATGAGGACTTCCGATATTCGGTGGGTAGAGAAGTTAAAAACAAGTACTCAATGTACCGAAAATAACAAGCTTAGAATCAATGAACTCATTAAAGCGTAACACGCCTTTTAGGTATCAAAACGCTTTTTCTGATCTGGCAGAAGTAGTTTAGGGCAATTTCCTAAATTGTTTGTGCCCAATAACATGTCAGTTAACACTTTCCGGCTAAAAGTGGCCACCAACTCTATTAGTTTTTTATGTAGGATTCGTGTCCGCTTTGCTACCCGACCAGAGACTTACCGGAGCCTTGCCCCTCGGTATGTTCGCACCAAATTTCCGCACAGATTATCAGCACAGGTATTTCCTCGCACGCCCCTCCCCTAGTAACTCCGCACAACATACCGGAGATAGACAGGACAAAAACTTTTTTTAGCCAAACCACTTTCCTGAAGACGTAAAAAAGCCCGACCATTTCTGATCGGGCTTTCTGAATAGTGGAGGCG